>NZ_JBHFKT010000009.1:0-151374 GCF_042879335.1 Photorhabdus sp. RM96S
GGAAAGTTGCGTATCGCGGCCCGCCACGACATCACTGCCGTGAAGGTTGAGCTGTTTTCCGGCGCTGAATGTCACACTGCCCTGGCTGCTGCCTACCGTGCTGCCTTTGTTGAGGTTACTGTCGATATCGGTGGTGGATTTTTGGCTGGCTTTGCCGATGGTGAAGCCGATACCGCCGGTCCCCATCAGACCGGATTTTTTCTCTTGTTTGAAGTGCGTTTCATGACGGGCTTCATCAGCGGTGGTGATGGTGAGCTGATTGCCTGCGGCCAGATTAACATCCTGAGTGCCAGCCACGTTACTGCCGATGATGTTGAGGTCATTCCCGGTTTGTAGGGTTACGCTGTCGCCGCTGAGCGTGGTGCTCTGCGCCCGGCGTTCATGCACCTCATCGTGGATTTCGACGGAGGATTTGGAGAGTAAGCCTTTACTGGTCTGCTTGCTGTGTTCTACCAGGTCTGATGAGGCGGTACCGGCATCTAGGGTGATGTTATTCCCGGCCTGAGCGGTAAGTTGTTGACCAGCGCTCACGTTAGCCGCAGTAGCATTGAGGTTATTGCCCGCTCGCAGTGCCAGGTTACCGGCGGTGGTTATTTGGCTACCGACGTCACGTTGTTGTGTCAGATGGCGATAGTTGTCGCTCCCCCAGTCACTGTTTTCTGTGCGATGAGTGCGCAGGGTGTCCAGAGTCAGGTCGAGGCCCGCGGTTATCTCTGTCTGGCCGTCTTTGCCCGCGTTATTTACTTCACTGGCCGTGAGACGGATGTTGTTGAGGGCTTTCAGCGCTAAAGTGCCGTTGTCATTCTGGACATAAATGCCCGCGGGTCGATCCAGCCAGCGGTCAGCACCTTCTCCGCGCAGGGTAGAGGCACTGGTGATATCCCGGTTTGCCAGCGCGGAAACGCGGTCGTGGCCCCGAATTTGTCCGCCGAGGTTGGTGATGTCCTGCCGAGCGGTTAAATCCACTTTACCGCTTTGGATAAAGCCGCTGTTGGTTAGATTGTTTGCTGTCAGTTGGGTGATTTCACGTCCTCTGATGGCGCCGCTGTTGGTGATATCTCCTCGGCTATTTATTGTCACGTTTTTACCGGAGAGCAGGGCACCGTCACCGGTCAAGTCGCCTTTATTCACGCGAGCGTAGACTTGTGGCACGGTCACGGTTTGTTTTGTGCCATCGGCCAGAGTCACGGTCCGGTTGGTCAACCAGATAATGTCTGAGGTGAGCAGTGCCATCTGCGATGGGCTCAGTGCAATACCGGGGGTAAGTTGCTGCCGTTTGCTGAAGGCAACGCCGGCTTCCATGAGCGCTTTGAACTGAGTTTCATCGTTGTTGTGGCCCGCCAGATAACGCTGCCCGGTCAGTTGGGTGATTTGATCACGCACCAAGCGCTGTTCGTAGAACCCATCGCCCAGGCGTTTGTGTGCCAATGCCGGGTCGTGGGTTAACTGTTGTTGCATGTAATCCGTGCCTAGCCACTTTTTGTATTGGGTGAATTTAGGGTCGGTCTCCACCAAATAATGGCTGTCACTGCTCGGTTGTACGACAAACAGGCTGTTGTTCGGCAAGCGGGTGTCTGGAGCAACGATACGGATAAGGGGTTCGACGCTTTGGCCTTTAACGTTATCAGACGGTAGCGTTAGTTCAAATTGTTGGCCTGTTGGTAACACCAGCGGGCGCTCATCTAATGTACCACTATGGGGTAGAGTGACCGTCACAGGGGGGAGTACCCGTTCAGTTTGTTGAGCGGGGGGAAGTACCGGGTGTTCAGTGAGTGCGTCTCTGTTTGGTAGTGCCACTGTACCGGACGATAATATCTGCTCAGTTTGTTGGCCTGTAGGAGAAAGTATTGGGTGTTCAGTCAGTGCGTCTCTGTTCGGTAGTGTTACTGTGCCGGATGGTAATACCTGCTCAGTTTGTTGGCTCGTAGGAGAAAGTAATGGACGATCAATCAGTATGTCCCTGTTCGGCAGTGTGATGGTGTTGATAGTGGCATTTGTGAACGTAACTTCACCGGCTTCCGCCATTCTTGGGGTCAGATTAATCCCGGTTGGCGCACTTTGAACACGGCTTGTCTGCCTGTCACCTATTGTTATGCCGGTAGAGTTTGGACGAGTGTTGCCCTGCCAGGCTAGGGCTTTCAGGTCAATGGTTTCGGTTATCGGTGCTGGGTTATAGTCGTCCCAGTCTTTTCCTTGGGAGGTTTTGGTTCCTCTGAATCGACGTTTTTTCTTTTTGGCATACCAACGGATTTCGCTACCTTCATCCGTGATGATACGTTCGCCTTTGGTGGCGTTATTGCGCAATTCGTCAATATCACCGCTCAGGGTTCCGCCTGCCACGATTTGACTGTCGTTGTTGGTTAGCATTGTGCTGTTCAGGGTCATATTACCCCCGGACAGGATTTTACCCGGCTCATTCTCTTTTATCTGGGTTTCATTGATGGTACGGGTATATCGGTACTCGTAAAACTCATCATCACTGCTACCATCCGGCATAACAGCGGTGTGTACTCCGTATTTGTTACTGTAAGAAGTGTCTACTTGTGACCAGTCATAGCGGGTGGTGTGGCCGCTTAATACCGCTTCATGGCGCTGGGATTTTTCTGTTTCGACGACTTGGGTGACTAGACCTTTGTTGGTATTTTTGATAATAGCGGCATCAATACTTAAGTTACCACCGGCCTCAATGGTTGCCGCGTCGTTGTCGAGCATCCCGGCCTGACTAGTAGCAGTTAGGTTCTCATCCAGTTGTCCACCAATGCGCATGTCACCCACGCTGTAAATCAGGGCATGGTCACTGTTGTTGAGGGTTCCGGTACCGATATCTAATTGGTCTCGGGCGGCAATGACAGCGGCTTTGCCATCTTTCGCTGTGTTATTGAGAGTGCCAGTCTTGAGGGCTATTTGGTCACCGTAAATACGTCCGGTTCCGGTGTTGTCCAGTACTTTGGCGGTGAGATGGGTCAGTTCGCCGTCAATGAACCCCGTGTTGGTCAGTGTGTTGCGGACGTTGACTTCGGTTTGCTTGGCACTGATTTCCGCAGTCTGGGTATTGGTGAGGTTTTGGGCTCCCAGATGCAATGTTTGCCCGGCTTTAATTGTGCTGTCATTGATAATGTTGCTGTCGGTTTCCAGAGACAGCTTACCGTCGGCGGCGATGTTACCAGTGTTGTGGAAGTCCTGTTTTAATTTCACTTCCATATCGCCCTGCGATAAGGTTTGACCGTCACCGCTCAAGGCATTGGCTTTAATATTGACCTTTTCACTTCCAATCAGTGTGCCTTGTTGGTTATTCACCGTCAGTTTCTGGGTTTTATCTTCGATGGTGAGTTGTTTTCCACCAGAAACCAATCCTTGTTCGTTTTTCAGCGACTGGTTAATGATGGCTTGCAGGCGGTTGACTCCCTGTAATGTTCCCTGGGTGTTATCCACCTGTTGAGCTTCAATTATCAGGTCTTGGGCTTCGGTACCCTGGTCAGGGTGATTAGTCTCCCGGTTAATGAGTTCTGCTGTTTTGAGTGTCAGTTGTTGGTCACTGTGGATAAAACCGCCAGTGTTGTTCGTTTGTTTTCGCGCGTTAATCGTCGTGTCACCTACGGCGTTGACCTGCCCGCGGCGGTTGTCGAGTTGTAGGGTATTCAGGCTCATGGTGTCTGTTGACAATAGCTTACCGTCCTGGTTATCCGTATCGGCTTGCCCGGCGTCGATGGTGAGTTTTTTGCCCTGAATGTGTCCGTGTTGGTTATTCAGTTTGCCACTGGTCACGGTGGTGTTGTCATCGCCAATAATACGGCCATGCTGGTTGTTCAGTAGCTGCCCGTTTGTGTCTTATGTAAATCACCACTGGTAATTAATATGTCGCCTTGGCTGCGAATGCCACCCTTATCACCACTGTTTTTATTCGTCAGGGAATGGCCGTGCGTATTGAGAGTCAGCTTATCTGCGGATTGCAACAAGCCGCCGCTATTGTCAGTTTGGTTCACCGATAATGTCAGCGCATCTTTTTCGCTGGTGAGTGTTCCGCCTTGGTTTTTCAGTTCACCACTAGTAACTGTCGTTGTTCCTGTACCGATGATCGCACCATCCTGATTGTCGATTTCACCGGTAGTGAGGATCATTGTCCCTTTACTGATAACGCCACGGTTATCGCCGCTTTTGGCGTTGGTCAGTTTTTCTCCGTGAGTATCTAGCGTCATGTTGCCGCCAGACTTTATTAGTCCACCGGTACTGTCTAACTTGCCGCTATCGAGTTGTAGGTTTTTCTTACTGACTATAGTGCCAGTGAGATTGCTTAATGTCTGTTGATGAGAATTGATGTGAGTTTCATCGCCACGGATATATCCGAGATCATTGATGAGTTCACCTGTAATCAGTTTTAGGCTATCCCGTGCGAGGATTCCGTTAAGTTCTCCACTATCGGTATTCGTCAGTTTCTGCTGTTGTGTATCTAATTTCAGACTGGCTGAGGATTGTATCAGCCCACGTTGGTTGTTGATTGCTTGTGTTGTCAGATCGGCTTTTCCTTTCGAGAGGATTTTACCGTCGGTATTGTTGAGGTTTTTGCTGGTCAGCGTGGTTTCGCCTTGTGAATCTATCTTGCCAGCGGTGTTATCAATTTCACCGGCTTCCAGTGTCAGGTTACTGCCGCTGAGTATGCCATGTTTATCTCCGCTTTGAGTGTTAATCAGTTTCTGACCGTGAGTGTTGAGTGAAAGGGTGGTGTTGGATTGCAGCAGACCACTTGTGTTATTCAGTTCGCCGGTATTCAGTGCCAGTTGTTGATGCTGGCTGAGCATTTTACCGCTGGTATTATCAACGGTACCTGTTGATGTCACGTTGAGCTGCTTATCGGCGATAACTCTTCCCTGTTGGTTATCGATGGTGCCTGCGGTTATTGTCAACTCTCCCAGGCTTGAGATCCCCTGTTCAGGTTGGCTGTTGCGGTTGGTTATTTTGCCTTGTTGTCCATCTAGAGTCAGGTTTTTATCCGCGTGGATCCAGCCAGCTTCATTATTGATGCCTTGAGCCGTCAGCTTGACATTGCCTGTACCGATTATGCCCCCGGTTTTGCCACTGTTGAGGTTAGTCAGTAGCTCACCTTGTGTATCGAGTGTCAGATCACCCTTGGATTTCAACAGGCCGCCGCTGTTGTCGGTTTTTTTCACGGTCAATGTGAGTGTGCTGGTTTCACTGGAGAGAGTTCCGCCTTGGTTTTTAAGTTCACCAGAGTTAACGGTGGTTGTTCCTCTACCTTTGATAAAACCATCTTGGTTGTCGATTTCACCAGTGGTCAGCATCAATGTTCCTGTACTGATAACGCCACCGGTTTTGCCGCTTTTGGCGGTGGTCAGTTTTTTTCCATGTGTGTCCAGTGTGATATCACCATCACCGGTAGATTCTATTCTCCCGCCAGTACTGTCTAACTCGCCGCTATCGAGCTTTAAATTTTTCTTACTGGTTATGGTGCCAGCCACATTGTTTAGCGCTTGCTGATGGGTGTTAATGTGGGTTTCACCGCCACGGATAGATCCGCGGTCATTGATCAGTTTACCGGTAGTCAGTTCCAAGGCATCTTCCGCGATGATTCCGCCGTTTTTACCGCTATCGGTGTTAGTGAGTTCATGCTGTTGTGTATCTAATTTCAGACGGGTTGCGGATTGTATCTGTCCACTTTGGTTGTTGACCGCTTGTGTTGTCAGATCGGCTTTTTTCCGCGAGAGGATTTTACCGTCGGTATTGTTGAGGTTTTGGCTAGTCAGCGTGATTTCACCTTGTGAATCTATCACGCCAGCGGTGTTATCAATTTCACCGGCGTCCAGTGTCAGATCACTGCCGCTGAGTATGCCGAGGTCATCCCCACTTTGCGTATTAGTCAGCTTTTGGCCGTGGGTGTTGAGTGAAAGGGTGGTGTTGGATTGCAGCAGACCACTTGTGTTATTCAGTTCGCCGGTATTCAGTGCCAGTTGTTGATGCTGGCTGAGCATTTTACCGCTGGTATTATCAACGGTACCTGTTGATGTCACGTTGAGCTGCTTATCGGCGATAACTCTTCCCTGTTGGTTATCGATGGTGCCTGCGGTTATTGTCAACTCTCCCAGGCTTGAGATCCCCTGTTCAGGTTGGCTGTTGCGGTTGGTTATTTTGCCTTGTTGTCCATCTAGAGTCAGGTTTTTATCCGCATGGATCCAGCCAGCTTCATTATTGATGCCTTGAGCCGTCAGCTTGACATTGCCTGCACCGATTATGCCCCCGGTTTTGCCACTGTTGAGGTTAGTCAGTAGCTTACCTTGTGTATCGAGTGTCAGATCACCCGCAGATTTCAACAGGCCGCCACTGTTGTCGGTTTTTTTCACGGTCAATGTGAGTGTGTTGGTTTCACTGGCGAGGGTTCCGCCTTGGTTTTTTAGTTCACCGCCGGTTACGGTTGTTGTTCCTGTACCAATAATCACACCGTCTTGGTTGTCAATATCGCCAGTGGTCAGCGTCATATCGCCGGTGGACTCTATTCTCCCGCCGGTACTGTTAAGTTCTCCGCTATCGAGTTTTAGATTTTTCTTACTGACTATGGTGCCAGCCACATTGTTTAGCGCTTGCTGATGGGTGTTAATGTGGGTTTCACCGCCACGGATAGATCCGCGGTCATTGATCAGTTTACCGGTAGTCAGTTCCAAGGCATCTTCCGCGATGATTCCGCCGTTTTTACCGCTATCGGTGTTAGTGAGTTCATGCTGTTGTGTATCTAATTTCAGACGGGTTGCGGATTGTATCTGTCCACTTTGGTTGTTGACTGCTTGTGTTGTCAGATTGGCTTTTTTCCGCGAGAGGATTTTACCACTGGTGTTGTTGAGGTTTTGGCTAGTCAGCGTGGTTTCACCTTGTGAATCTATCACGCCAGCGGTGTTATCAATTTCACCGGCTTCCAGTGTCAGATCACTGCCGCTGCGGATACCGCGTTTTTCTTCGCTCTGTGCGTTAATCAGCTTTTGGCCTTGGATGTTGAGCGACAGGATTGTGCCGGATTTCAACAGGCCACCGGTATTGTCAACGGTCCCGGATGTCACGGTGAGTTGTTTATCCGCTTCTACAGATCCTTGATGGTTATCAATACCACTTGCAGTCAGCGTCAAGTCTCCTGAGCTACGGATACCCTGATGAGGCTGGCTATTGCGGTTGGTTATGGTTCCTTTTTGCCCGTCAAGGATCAGGTTTTTACCCGCATGGATTAGGCCCGCATCGTTGTTAACGCCTTGGGTTGTCAGCTTCATGTTGCCTATGCTGATTATGCCCCGGTCTTTGCCGCTGTTGGTGTTGGTTAGCAGCCTACCTTGCGTATCCAGTGTCAGATCACCCGCAGATTGCAGTAGTCCACCGCTGTTGTCAGTGTTGTTTACCGTTAATGTCAGGGAGCTGGTTTTGCTGACAAGTTTTCCTCGTTGGTTGTGGAGTTCTCCACCCGTTATCGTTGTCGTCCCTGTTCCAGTGATGGTGCCATCGTGGTTGTCTATCTCGCCTGTCTTTAAGGTGAGTATTCCCTTACTGGCCACGCCACCAGTGTCGCTGCTTTTTGCGGTGGTGAGCTTTTTCCCGTGGGTGTCTAATGTCATGTTGCCATCAGATTTTATTTGTCCACTGGTACTGTCGAGTTCTCCACTGTCAAGTTGCAGATTTTTCTTGCTCTCTATGGTGCCTTTTTGGTTGCTTAGCCGTTGTTCATGGGTGTTGATGTGAATGCCATGACCAAGGATAGCGCCCGAGTTATTAGTCAGTTTACCACTGGAAATACGTAATGAGTCTTTAGCAATAATACCGCCAGTTTTGCCACTGTCGGTATTGGTCAGGGCTTGGTTTTGGGTATCCAGCAACAGGCTTGACTCTGATTGGATCTGTCCACGAGTGTTATTTAATGCCTGTGTGGTCAGTTCCGCCATCTGTTGTGATAAGAGTTGGCCGTCGGTATTGTCAACGTTACCGGCGTTAAGGGTGGTTTTTCCTTTAGCAGAGATAATGCCGGCGGTGTTGTTGATATCTCCTGTACGGAGTTCCAGATTGCCGTTGCTTAATATGGTGCCTTTTTTGATCTCTTTTTCGTCACCATTTTTAGTGTTAGTCAGTTTCTGTCCATGAGTATTGACTATCATGTCATTGCCAGATTGTAACAAACCAGACGTGTTATCCAGTTCACCGCTGTTTAGGGTGAGTTTTTCTTGGGCAATAACTTGTCCCGCGGTGTTGGTGAATTTATGCCCTTTGGTTTGGCTGTCTATCTGTTGAGCCAGTAATGATCCTTGATGGTTATTCAACGCCTGACTTTTTGTGGTGAGCGTCGTTTTGGCTTCGATTCGTCCGTCAACGTTTTCAATGTTTTTCCCAATGATCAGTTCTGTGCTGCCACCGGTTGCAGCGATTTTGCCTTTGCTGTTATCTAAGGTGGTGGCATCGATTTTCAGGTTGCCATTACTTTGAATCTCGCCATTTTGGTTATTCAGCGTCTTGGCAGTAAGGGACATTTTGTCCTTACTCTGTTGCTGCATTACTCCACTCTGATGGCTTAATGTATCTGTTTTTATTGTAATTTTGTCGGCGGTAGTGACTGCTTTTTTGTTCAGTTGCAGGTTGTGGGCTTGTATATCCAGTTTACCATTGGAGAGCAGTTCTCCGCTGTCACCTATCCATTGATGGGTGTTGAGTGACAGTTTACCTTTGCCGGCGAGTTGAATTATCCCCCCTTCCGTGTTGTTCGCCTCCTTGTGGACGGTTAGGTTCAGGTCATCTCCATTATTGGCGATTTTTCCATGACGGTTGTCCAGATTTCCTGTGGTGATAGCCAGCCGTTTCCCTTCATTGAGAATGATTCCGCTGTGGTTACTCAGTGTTTGGGTGTTCAGTACCAGCTCGCTGTTGCCGGTTTGATTAATTTTCCCCTGCTTGTTGGATAAGTCTGGCGTCGTTAAGTTGATTTCTCGTGCTACCAGTGTGCCGCCGTCATTGTTAAATTGACCTGGTGTTTTAGCTGTAAAACGGTCAGCGGTGACTGTAGCGTTGGCGGTGCTAATCTCTTGCTGACTGGCAGTGAGTTGAATGTTGTTGGCAGAAGTTTGGCTGCCGCTAAGATCAATCTTTTTACTCTGTACTTCCAGAGTATTGGTCGCCAAGTTTTGTCCATTGGCCTGAATTTGCTGTTTGGCGGTCAGTGTCAGCGATCCGGGCAGCGTGGCTTTCCCTTTATCATCAATTCCGGCGGCCAGAATACTGCCTTTGGCACTCTGTATCGACTCCGCTTTGATTGTGGTATGACTTCGCGCGGCAATTGTGCCACTGTTCTCAATCCGTCCATCAACCGTGAGGCGGACTTCACCAGCGATTGCTCCGATGTGGCCGACGTTACGTACCCCTACACCAAATTCGGTACCCACCAGCACGATTTTATTGGCGTACATGCCACCGAGTGCGGCTACGTCCAGCGTAAATGATAGATTCTTGCTGCCGTCAGCAGATTTTTTCTTAATGTTCTGGTGAGCAGCATCAACGATATTACGTCCGGTTGTGATTTTTAGATCTTTCGCGTGCAGTTTGCCGTTGATTACCACCGAGCGGGCAATAATTGCGGTATAATTTTGTTGTGAACTGTCTATTCCTAGCTCTTCAATGCGCACTTCTCCCCGCTCAATATCAAAGCCTTTCAGTCGGCCTTGTTCCATCATGGCCTGTCCTGTGGTGAGTGTTGCGCGATAGGCGTTAATGAATCCACAACCGTTGCAGGTGATGCCCGCCGGGTTGGCAATAATAACGTCGGCTTTTTGTCCGGCGACTTCTATCCAGCCATTAAGTTTACTGGCGTTAATGCTGTTCACTTCATTGAGAATGATTTTGGCTTCCGCTTTGGCAAGCCAAGGATTTCCTGCCACCATACCGCCCAGTTGAGTTTGGACAGCATTGTGACTGTTGTTAAGGATGACGCCTCGTTTATCGATATCAAATTGGCTGTAGGTATTACGCGAGATACCCGCGGCGTTAGGGGTCTGAATATCGATTTGTGGCGTACCGTTTGCACTGTTCAGGATAGTCGGTTGCTGATGACCCGGTGCTTGTCCGTCGGCCACAATATTGGCCTGCGCTGTTAGGGAGATGCAGCCGGTTGCCAATAACAAACTCAGTCGTAACGCTGTTAACCGGCAAAGGCATTGTGGTAATTGCCGACGACTGCGGCGGCGTACCGTACTACCTTGCCCGGAAGTTGCAATATCGGCCACGACCATCAACATGTTCCGGGCTTTGTTAAAGATAATACGATACAGATGCTTGTTCATTGTTTTTCTCCACTAACACTTTTTATCTGCGATAACTTTGGCTGCGTTGTTATTTTGAGTTAGTACTGCCAGTACACACTGAATCCAGTTGTGACTGATGAGGTTTGAAAGCCATCCGGTTTGGATAGCGGGATACCGGCAAACAGGTCATAGCTCACGCCTTTAAGAGTGCCGCGATAACCTAGAACGCCGCCCGCCAGATGTTTTCCCAGACGTTGCTCATTTCCCGGCCCACCGATTTCGCCATAATCCACGCCCATATATAGGGATTGACCATTCAGTGGCGTTTGCCATTCCAGTTCGTTACGGCTGTACCAACCATGATCTCCATTTAGCGTGCGTTCGCCGTCAAATCCGCGTACGGTCCAGCGGTTGCCAATTGAAAATTGATCCTGTGGCGTCAACGTTCTGGCGCTTATTTGGCGCAGGTACTGGGTTTTGTAGATGAATGGCTGAGAAAATAGGGTAAATGGTGCCGATAGTGCCGCAGAAAACTGGGTTGTTTTAAGTAAGGCAGTGGCTTCACCACGGACTTCTTCTGGTGCGGGTTGAGCTCCAAACCAGCGTGTTCCCTGTTGGTAGGTCACTCCGGTATCCAAGGTCGCACTACCGATATAGTGACGATGAGATAATCCCAATTTCCAGCCAGCCGTTTCCCGGTGCTGTACGCCGATTGCCAGGTCATTAATGAAACTTTTGGATGTGCGACGATAAATTTCGCCGTTAACCGAGGTTTTTTGACTAGCGTTACGATGCAAGATCCGGCTGAGTTGGACATTCAGGTTTTTGCTTTCGCCACTGTATTTGTCGTCTCTATTTGGCCTGGCTACTTTTTGGTTGTAATCGTAATTACTGGCAGTGATGCCTGCCATCCAGTATCCCACTGGTAGGGAGTAGTGGATGGTGTAGTTTTTGCTGCTGCGACCAGAAGGAGAGTAAATATCGCGTCCACCGGAGATATAAAATAGATCACTCAACGCAAGAGGATTATCCAGATATAAAGTTAATCCGCCTTGGTAACGTCCGGTAGTTTTAGAACCTGAATCGTCCAGATAGCTAGCGAGTCGCCAATGTCTTGACTGACGCCAGTTCAGCACGATATCGCTTTCTCCTAATTGTTCATTCGGTACAATTTCCATGTCAGCTTGAACGGTAGGAAAACGTTGTAAATTTTCTAATCCCTGCTCAATATCCCGTAAGTCAAGCAGCTCTCCTTCGCGGGGAGGAAATGTGGTTATCCGTTGAATATAATTGCCACTTTCAGCGGTATAGCGAATATGCCCAATTTTGCCCGGTATGATCATGAGTTTTAATGTCTTGGAATTAAGATCCTGACTGGGAGCTAATACTCTGCTAGTGACATAGCCATGATTAATTAACCGGTTTTGTATCCGAGTCATTAATATATTAATCCCCTGGGTACCCAGACATTGGTTTTCTCCCTGTTGGGCTAAACGTTTTAAAGGTAACCAGTGAGGAAAATGTTCCGTGCCTTCAAGAACGACATGCGTAATGGGAAAGCAGGGCGTATCGTCAGGAAATTTAGAAGGTACTGCTGTTTCAGGAACAGACAGACGAATATCCGCCGGTGGTGGTGTTAATTGGGCTTCCAGTGCTTTCTGTCGTTCTTGTTGATGAATGAGTTGCTGATCTGAAATTTCGGCGGCTTTAACATCGGTAGTAACAATAAGAAAACTAGTAAAAATAATAATCTTTTTTTTCATTATTCTTTGGCATCCCGCACGCTTCATATAATTTTTGGGGCGCTATTAGTCATGAATTTGACTTAATAATCAATATGTAAATATTACTTAATGCTATAATTGAGAAATACGGATTGTTATAAATTATCAATAAAAACAATTGGATATGGTTTTGTTATAAAATGAGCGATAATAAAAAATGCTTTATTAATTAATTGGTTATGTGGGCGTTGCCAAATGCTCTAATTTAATTCTATATATTGATAAATATGTGATATATGTCACTGAGAATATTATTATGTAATTTAAGTTAAAGTAACTAAATAAACTATTACTTTGGTTATTATATAATGGGAGAGCTTGTTTCTTTCAGTTAAGATTGATGATTTTTTATTAGTTACAGCGTGTTTATTCGGCTATGAAATTTCTTGGCAAAGGAGGCTCTAGCAACAATTAAATGTTACGAGCCATGCCCTAATTCCATCTACGAAGTGACTGAGATAATGGGATGGTAGAAATAACCGCCTCTATTAGTTTAAATATCAAAATGATTTAGTAAGAAATTTTCATCTTATTTCTCTTCTTCTTCATTTGCACTTGATTTACTGTTAGCTGTCAGTAAATAAGGCGATTGTTGCCATCGACTTGGCGTTAATTGCAATAGGTTATGTGCCAGAATAAAACCAATTGCTAAAGCGAGTAAGATCATGATCCGGAGTAAGTTAGTCGTGTTATCCACCTGCTTGGACTCGGTTGCCAATTTGTGGGTATCTAGCGTCAGACGCAGAAAGCCTTTGGGCTCATCTTTTCCTGGGATGGGGACGACTATCTGGTAGTTAAAGTAGCTGCCCGCTTTTTTACCATCCAAAGATAGACGATCCCGCACCGAAACGTTCTCCCCGCTATGAGCAATCTGAGTCCCATTATTAAGATAAACACTGGCATCAAGTATGCGACTGTTTGTCGTCAGATGATGCAAATTAGCCAGTATCCGCTCATTATTAAGATCTTTGCTGCCACTCTCCATATAATCAGATAAGCTGAATGCGACTTGTTTTGCCAAGGTTTTTGCCAATTCCTCAAATTGATCCATCTGGGCTTGTTGGTGAGAACGGCTAAAATAAGAAACACCCTGCATTAGAAATACTAATAAAGCAATGCAAATCAAGATAATAGCTGTTTTATGCAGTCGGAATTTTAATTTAGCTTTGATCATCGTTATCTCTTCCAAGCTTTGGTCAACGCAATGTTGCCAGATGCAGTACAGAGAGGATAGTTTGAAGCACAATTTTTTGCTGTCAAATCATGTGGGATTACAGGAGTAGGGATTAATGTCTAATAACCTGGCTTATCACTATTTGCCGGAAGAGGTCCATAAGTGGCCGGGATTACCACTTTCGTTAAGTGGTGAAGAAGTTATGCCGTTGGATTACCGAGCGGGTGACAGTGGTTGGTTGATATATGGCCGTGGCCTGGATAAACAACGTATTAGTAATTTTCAACATCGGCTTGGTGCTGCTATTGTCATCGTTTCTTCATGGCGTATTGATGATTATCAGGTAGTACGTATTGCCGGAAATTTGACTGCTCGTATTAAACGGCTGGCTGATGAGTGTCGGTTAGATGTGGTTCCTTTGGGGCAGATCCCACGGTTGCGGTCCCCAGGTTTGCTGGTGATGGATATGGATTCAACAGCAATTCAAATTGAATGTATTGATGAAATTGCCCGTTTGGCTGGCGTAGGTGACAGAGTAGCCGAAATTACCGAGCGGGCAATGCAAGGAGAGCTGGATTTTTCTGATAGTCTGCGGGAGCGAGTTGCCCAGTTGGCAGGGGCTGATGCTGATATTCTGCGACAGGTTGTAGAAAATTTACCACTTATGCCGGGGCTGACCAGTCTGGTGCGTAAGTTACAATCCTTTGATTGGCATGTGGCAATCGCATCGGGGGGTTTTACCTATTTTGCTGACCATTTGCGCCAGAATTTACGTTTGGTGGCTGCGGTAGCCAATCAGTTAGAAGTAAAAAATAGTAAGTTGACAGGTAAGGTTATAGGACCCGTTGTTGATGCTAAATATAAAGCTGCCACATTGGTGAAACTGGCAAAAAAACTGGATATCTCATTGGAGCAAACTGTCGCGATTGGTGACGGCGCTAATGACTTGAAGATGATCCGCAAAGCAGGGTTAGGTATTGCTTACCACGCTAAGCCGAAAGTTTATGCACAGTCGAAAGTGACCATCCGTCATGCTGATCTCATGGGAGTATTGTGTGTGTTAAGTGGCGGTCTTAAACACGAAGAGCGTTAATATACCCTTTAGGAGTACAGAGTGGCGAAAGCAGCAAAGCGGGCATTTGTCTGTAATGAATGTGGGGCGGATTATCCGCGCTGGCAGGGGCAATGTAGTGCGTGTCATGCTTGGAATACCATTACGGAGGTGCGCTTAGCCGCAGCACCTTCCTCCCGTAATGAGCGGTTCAGTGGTTATGCGGGAGATGCTGGTGTCAGCAGGGTTCAGAAATTATCAGAGATCAGTCTGGAAGAACTTCCTCGTTTTTCTACGGGATTTAAAGAGTTCGATCGGGTGCTTGGCGGTGGTGTTGTTCCCGGTAGCGCGATTCTGATTGGCGGTAATCCGGGAGCAGGGAAAAGTACCTTATTGTTGCAGACGATGTGTCAGTTGTCTGCACAGATGAAAACTTTATATGTCACTGGGGAAGAGTCGTTACAGCAGGTGGCAATGCGTGCGCACCGGTTGGGATTGCCGGCTGATAATCTGAATATGTTGTCAGAAACCAGTATTGAACAAATTTGTCTGATTGCGGAGCAGGAGCAGCCAAAGTTGATGGTGATTGACTCCATTCAAGTGATGCATATGGCGGATATTCAATCTTCGCCGGGGAGTGTCGCTCAGGTCAGAGAGACTGCCGCTTATCTTACTCGGTTTGCTAAGACTCGTGGTGTTGCCATTGTTATGGTTGGTCATGTGACCAAAGATGGCTCGTTGGCGGGTCCGAAGGTGTTGGAACACTGTATTGACTGTTCAGTGATGCTTGATGGTGAAGCAGATTCCCGCTTTCGCACTTTACGCAGTCATAAAAATCGGTTTGGGGCCGTTAATGAGCTTGGTGTATTCGCCATGACAGAACAAGGATTGCGTGAGGTTAGTAACCCATCAGCGATTTTCCTGAGCCGTGGTGATGAAGTTACCGCTGGCAGTTCTGTCATGGTGGTGTGGGAAGGGACTCGTCCTCTGTTGGTGGAGATTCAAGCGCTGGTGGATCATTCTATGATGACCAATCCACGGCGGGTGGCTGTGGGTTTGGAGCAAAACCGGTTAGCTATTCTGTTGGCTGTCCTTCATCGCCATGGTGGTTTGCAAATGTCCGATCAGGATGTGTTTGTGAATGTTGTGGGTGGCGTTAAAGTTGCGGAAACCAGCGCGGATCTCGCTTTACTGCTCTCTTTAGTCTCCAGTTTTCGGGATCGGCCGTTACCCCGTGATTTGGTTGTATTTGGAGAGGTGGGGCTAGCAGGGGAAATCCGTCCTGTGCCCAGTGGACAGGAGCGCATATCCGAAGCCGCTAAACATGGTTTTAAACGGGCGATAGTGCCTTATGCCAATATGCCGAAAAAAGTACAGCCAGGAATGGAAGTTTTTGGTGTGAAAAAGTTGGCGGATGCGTTATCTGTTATGGAAGATTTTGGTTAAACAGGGAGGAGATATGGGGCAATTTGACTACCTTAAAGAAGCGATTAAACAGACAGGTCATACGTTGCAGCAGGTTGCCGATGCAAGTGGTATGACCAAAGGTTATCTCAGCCAATTAATTAATGACAAAATTAAAAGTCCCAGTGCCCAAAAACTGGCTGCTCTTCATCACTATCTGAGGTTGCAATATCCTGTGCAAAATAAAACTGTTGGAGTGGTATTTGGCAAATTCTATCCATTGCATACTGGGCATATCTATCTGATTCAACGGGCCTGTAGTCAGGTGGATGAGTTGCATATTATCCTTTGCCATGATGAGCCGAGAGATCGGGAGCTGTTTATGAGCAGTTCCATGTCTCAGCAACCTACGGTGAGTGATCGTCTGCGCTGGTTGCTTCAAACATTTAAATATCAGAAAAATATTCATATTCACTCTTTTGATGAACAGGGAATTGAGCCCTATCCACATGGTTGGGATGTGTGGAGTGACGGCATGAAAGCCTTTATGTCAAAAAAAGGCATCAATCCAACTTATATATATTCCAGCGAAACTCAGGATTCTCCCCGATATAAAGAACATTTAGGAATTGAGACAATTCTTATCGATCCACAACGTTCGTTTATGAAAATCAGTGGTCGGCATATTCGCCAAGACCCATTCCGTCATTGGGAATATATTCCTACGGAAGTGAAACCTTTCTTTGTTCGTACCGTAGCGATTCTTGGTGGAGAGTCCAGTGGTAAATCTACGTTAGTTAACAAATTGGCAAATATTTTTAATACGACAAGTGCTTGGGAATATGGTCGTGATTATGTTTTTTCTCATCTGGGGGGAGATGAGATGGCGCTACAATATTCGGACTATGACAAGATTGCATTGGGACAAGCCCAATATATTGATTTTGCCGTAAAATATGCGAATAAGGTGACATTTATAGATACCGATTTTGTCACTACCCAAGCCTTCTGTAAGCGATATGAAGGACGTGAACACCCGTTTGTTCAGGCATTAATTGATGAATATCGATTTGATTTGGTCATTCTACTGGAAAACAACACTCCTTGGGTTGCTGACGGTTTGCGTAGCCTTGGCAGCGAGCAGGATCGTAAAGAGTTCCAGCAACTGCTGGAGGATATGCTGAAAAGTAATAATATTGAATATGTCAATGTGGATTCACCCGATTATGATCAGCGTTTCCTACGTTGTATTGAACTTATTCAGCAACTTTTAGCGGCTAATCCTAAATGATACGTCAGTTGAATCGTTTATACCCGTTATCTTTCAAGTTGCCTCTTTGTTGGCTGCACTCACTCACCCCGGTCACATAGTTATCTATGCTCCCGGGGATTCGCTCCCTTGCCGTCGCGATACATTTTGAAATCCATAAGGTATATTATTAGATTTTTATATAATATTTTATATGATAAATTAGTAAATATATATCTAATCACAATATGCATTGTGGCTGGATATTTTTGTTTCCTGTAAGTAATAAAATATATAACAGCTATTAATATTTTTGATACTTCTATTGATTATTTATTTCTTGAATAAAAACAAGATTAATAATTAAATACTTCCCAGTTGATTTTTAAATAAAATTTTTTGTATTTTTGATTGGTTGGAGAATAAGGAGAAGGTTGATTTTTCTATTAATAATTTAATGTTAGAAGTATCATTGTTATTATGGTAATTAAATATTAATTTTAACATGATGTTATGATGTTAAGGTGTTTTTATCTATAAAAAATTATTTGTCTGATGTTATTTTTTTATTTGTACAAACAAAATAATGGCCTGTTGCTAATGAATGGTTGATAGGAATGGGTTGATCTTGTTTAGTAAAATTTTGATTTTAGCATACAGATAGTCATTTGAAATAGTCACTGGTAGAAATATTGATATACTTTCAATTGAGATATTTCTTATATGATTTTCCCTCGTTTGTGTAATCTTATAATGATGAATATCTGTATTTTTACGGATTGCTCTGGCTGTAAGAGTTACTGATAATGCCAGATTTCTTACACTATTAATTATGCTGAGATAATGAATTTGAATCAAATCGCTACGATTGAAGCCATTGATATTTCATATGGTTTTTCGAAAAGTAAAGCTAACCAGAAAATGATTTCAGACATCACTCTTTCTATTTTTCCAGGTGAATTTACTTTGATTAATGGGGATCTTTGTTCAGGAAAAAGTACTTTGCTGGCAATGATTTCTGGGTTATTGCCTCTCGACGGAGGAAAAATATTAATTGCTGATAATGAATTGGGGAGGATGAATAACTTCGAGTTAGATAGATTCCATTTGATAAATTGTGGTTTTATCTTTCAAAGAATTAATTTATCTAATGAACTTACGGTCTTGGATAATTTGCTATTATCTCTCTCTTGTGGAATCACGATCTCTCATCAGGAAGCAATAGTCAGGGCAACTAAGGCACTCAATATTGTTGGCCTGAAACACAAGAAAGATATATATCCCAAGGAATTACGTGATAATGAAAAACAACGGATGGCAATAGCTGGCGCCATTGTGAAAAGCCCTCGGTATTTGTTTGCTGACGAGCCAACCCGTCATCTTAATAATTATGACTGCCAAACAGCTATTGATATCTTAAGTTTTATTGCTCATAACCAAAGAGGTACAGTTGTTGTGGCTTCACAGGATAATAGGCTTATTAAACATGCAGATCGTATTATTACTTTGAAAGAAGGAAAGATTATCCATGATACTTATCTTACACATAGCATAATGAATAAGACTATGAGTTTATATCTAAATAATTGAGTGGAAAACGGCCTGTTGCCAGGCCATTTTCAATATGATTATTTGCTGATTTTCTTATATTTAATGCGATGCGGTTCCAGTGCTTCTGCTCCGAGAGTCCGCTTCTTATAGTCTTCGTATTCACTAAAGTTACCTTCAAAGAAAGTGACTTTACCTTCATCTTGATAATCAATGATGTGGGTTGCGATACGATCAAGGAACCAACGATCATGGGAAATAACCATTGCACAACCTGGGAACTCCAGCAAGGCGTTTTCCAGTGCGCGCAAAGTTTCAATGTCCAGATCGTTGGTTGGTTCATCGAGCAATAGCATGTTACCGCCGACTTGCAGCAGTTTAGCCAAATGTAGCCGTCCTCTTTCACCACCAGACAATTCACCGACACGTTTGCCTTGATCAACACCTTTGAAGTTAAAACGGCCAACATAGGCGCGACTTGGTAGCTCAAAGTTACCGATACGCATGATATCCTGGCCGCCGGAGATCTCTTCCCAAACGGTTTTCTTATCATCCATGTTGTCACGGAACTGATCGACAGAAGCGAGTTTGACGGTTTCACCTAACGTGATGGTGCCGGAATCAGGTTGTTCCTGGTTGGAGATCATACGGAACAGAGTAGATTTACCTGCACCGTTAGGCCCGATAATCCCAACAATCGCCCCTTTGGGCAGAGAGAAGTTCAGATTATCAATCAGAACCCGGTCGCCATAGGATTTGGTTAGATTTTCCACTTCCAGAACTTTGTCGCCCAGGCGTGGTCCAGGTGGAATGAACAGTTCGCTGGTTTCGTTACGTTTCTGGTATTCAACGCTATTTAATTCTTCAAAACGGGCCAGACGTGCTTTACCTTTTGCCTGACGGCCTTTCGGATTTTGGCGAACCCATTCCAGCTCTTTCTCAATGGATTTACGGCGTGCGGCTTCTGTTGCGGCTTCTTGAGCCAGACGAGCATCTTTCTGTTCCAGCCATGAAGAGTAGTTACCTTCCCATGGAATACCTTCACCACGATCAAGTTCCAGAATCCAGCCGGCAACGTTATCAAGGAAGTAACGGTCGTGGGTAATTGCAACAACGGTACCTTCGTAATCGTGCAGGAAGCGTTCCAGCCATGCGACAGATTCGGCGTCAAGGTGGTTAGTGGGTTCGTCCAGTAGCAGCATGTCGGGTTTTTCCAGCAGTAAGCGGCAAATTGCCACACGGCGGCGTTCCCCTCCAGATAGATGCTCGATTTTTGCCTCCCACGGTGGCAGACGCAGGGCATCAGCGGCGCGTTCAAGCTGGTTATCAAGGTTATGGCCGTCGTGGGACTGAATAATCGCTTCCAGCTCACCTTGTTCTTTAGCCAGTTTGTCAAAATCGGCGTCAGGATCAGCATAGGCTGCATAGACTTCATCCAACCGGGTCAGCGCATGTTTTACCTCGCTAACCGCTTCTTCCACTGCTTCGCGGACAGTGTACTCAAGATTTAATTTAGGTTCCTGCGGTAGATAGCCAATTTTAATTCCTGATTGTGGGCGAGCTTCTCCTTCGATGTCTTTATCGATGCCAGCCATAATACGCAGTAAGGTCGATTTACCGGCGCCATTAAGGCCAAGAACACCAATTTTTGCTCCCGGAAAGAAACTTAAGGAGATATTTTTCAGGATATGACGTTTCGGGGGAACAATTTTACCGACCCGATGCATGGTGTAGACATATTGAGCCACGTTGCTATAAGCCTCGCTATCTCTGATTGTTATAGTGCCTGTTTTGCGAAGCCAGTCGCATGAACAGGGCGTGTTGGTATTTGATTATATCAAGTTAGGTTATTTATGCTCGTTTGAGCGCGATTTATCACAGTTTACCCGATTTAAGTCAATAAACTCTATAACCCAATTGCTCGAATAAAATGATCCTAGGTTGAGTTTGTTAAAGCGAATTAATTTATTATATAAAAAACTAACCTATTATAAATATATGATTATATATCTCATTTTATGGTAAATTTATGTGGTAAGCGGTGGTGATTATATTATTATGGTGTTTATGCATTCGTAATATTAACCTGTTTGATTTTATCTCCCGGAGGAACGTGATAATGGCTAAGTGGCAATACCTTGCGATGGCTATAGGGTTGATTTTTATCTCTGTAGCAGCAAATGCTGATTCTCTGGAAAATCAGCGGCAGAGATATCAGCAGATTAAGCAAGCGTGGAATGTCAGTGATAGGGATGAAATCGCGAGGCTGATGCCGACATTGAAAAACTATCCTCTTTATCCTTATCTGGAATACCGGGAGCTGACTCAGGATTTGGCACTTGTCACACCAACGCAGGTCCGTGATTTTATTGATCGTTACCCTAATTTGCCCCCTACACGTTCTTTATCATCCCGTTTTATCAATGAGCTTGCACGCCGCGAAGAGTGGCGCGGGATACTGGCATTCACTCCTACAGCACCGAAATCTATTACAGCTCGCTGTCATTACTATTTTGCTAAATGGTTTACAGGTGAGGAACAGGTTGCCTGGCAGGGAGCAAAAGAAATTTGGTTGAATGGGCGTTCTTTACCCGCCAGTTGCGATAAATTATTTGATGTTTGGCAGCAAACGGGTCATTTATCAGTGAAACTGATATTACAGCGTATTAGTCTCGCGTTAAAAGCGGGGAATACGTCACTGGTCAGTTACCTCGCTAAACAATTGCCACTGGGATACAAAAGTATCAGTGAAGATCTGATTAAGTTGCAGAATGATCCGGCTACCGTGGCGGATTTTGCTAATCATACCGGGCCGACTGATTTTATCCGTGTAGCTACTTTAGCGGCTTTCTCGCGTTTCGCTCGTCAAGATCCGGAGCAGGCAAGAGCGATCATCCCATCAATTGTCAGAGTGCAAAAGATGAATGCAAGTGAACGTCAGCGGTTGAAAGATATTGTTGCCTGGCAGTTAATGGGGGATGTGAGCGATGAACAAGAAAAGTGGCGTGATGATGCGATCCGCAGTAGTCAATCTGTTGCATTGCTTGAGCGTCGTGTTCGGTTGGCATTGGGTCATGCAGATAAACGTGGTTTGGCTCAATGGATAAAATTGCTGCCGTTAGAGGACCAAGGCAAAGAGGAATGGCGTTATTGGCGAGCCAACATTCTATTGGCACAGGGTAATAAAAGTGAAGGTGAAGCGATACTGCGTAAGCTGACAGAAGGCCGTGGTTTTTATCCAATGGCTGCTGCGCAAAAACTGAATGTCAACTATCCGCTGACGATAAGTATCGCAAAAAAGCCAGATGCTGCCATTGCTTCAATACCTGAAGTGCAGAGAGTCAGAGAATTGATATATTGGCAAATGGATAATCTTGCTCGCGTAGAGTGGAGCTATCTGGTCGCCAGCCAGGCTAAATTAAAACAACAGCAACTGGCGCGTTATGCTTTCAATCAAAAATGGGCAGCGCTTAGTGTACAGGCGACAATAACCGGAAAAATGTGGGACTACCTTGAAGAGCGTTTTCCATTAGCATGGCTGCGGGAATTTAGTCACTTCACTGCAAATAAAGGAATTTCTCAAAGCTATGCAATGGCGATAGCCCGCCAGGAAAGTGCCTGGAATCCGCAAGCTAATTCGCCAGTTGGGGCAATTGGGTTGATGCAGGTAATGCCAGAAACGGCAGAGGATACGGTTAAGAAAAATGGAATCCAAGGATATATGAACAGTAGCCAACTTATAAACCCGCTGACGAATATCGAAATTGGTACTGCTTATCTCGAATCGGTTTATCAGCGTTTTGGAAATAATCGGATACTTGCCAGTGCTGGCTATAATGCCGGACCAACTCGGGTAGATCGCTGGTTATCTGACAGTGGTGGGCGACTCGATGCGATAGCCTTTATTGAAAGCATTCCATTTTCTGAAACCCGCAATTATGTCAAAAATGTTTTGGTTTATGATGTTTTCTATAGTCATTTCATGGGCAAAGCATCAAATGTGCTGACTAACGCGGAATGGCAAAGGCGTTATTGATTTATAGCAAACTATGTTATGCTGCTGTACTAGTTAAATAGTATGATGGCTGATTGATTATGACGACGAATTATCTGACAGATCCGGCACTTTCGCCGCAAGATCATGAAGATTGGCAATGTTTCGTGACATTACTCCAACAGGCTTTTGCTGAAAATCTACAGCATCCGATTTTGCAGTTATTATTGACACCAGATGAACGGACAGCACTGGCTACCAGGGTACGCATTATCAAGGAGTTGATGAGTGGAAAAATGAGCCAGCGTGAGCTGAAAAATGAACTTGGAGTGGGTATTGCGACGATTACGCGCGGCTCTAATAGCCTGAAATTTGCCTCAAACGATGTTAAGGCTTGGTTGGAACAGCAATTACTGAAATAGCAGGCCGCCAATTGCGGCCTAGGCGGAATGTTTGTTTAACGGGCATTCAGCTCTTTATACATTTCATGATGTACGGGCACTAAAGCCAATATCAGAGCTTGGTGGTACACGCTGGTACGAGTCAGGATGCCATCAGTAAAAAAGCCAATTGCACCCTCTTTCTGCTTGATGTTATCAATACCTGTAAGGTAAGCCATTTCATGGCCTAATTCCCGACCTTCGCGGATACCATCAAGAATTTTTTCTGGTAGCATCAGACTGGCTGAACGAGATTCTCCGCGAATTTGCTGATATTCCACAACCATCCAGGCAAATGTCATATCGTCTTCAATACCCGCTTCCACACCTACCCAAAAGTCTGCCTCAGGGCGAACTTGTCTGGCCGCCATGACACGCTGACGGGCACCAGTACGGGTTTCTGTGTTACCAATAGGTTGTTGTGGGACGCTACTGTCTACATTGATATCTTCGATCCGATAAGTACCTGGCCCAAAAACATCATCAAAGGCGAGACTAATGGCTTTAATTTTTGCAGGGTTGGTGGTTGCGGCAATAACGTGATACATAATAGATGAGTTATCCTTTGAACGAGTATTTACGCAGTATAACGGAAAATGAAAATGTTACAGGTATATCTTGTTCGGCATGGGGAGTCTGAATGGAACGCAGCACGTCGTATTCAGGGACAATCTGACAGCCCTTTGACTGAAACAGGCGAACATCAAGCCAGATTAGTGGCGCAAAGAGTAAAATCTGAAAGTATTACCCATATTATTACCAGTGACCTTGGACGTACACGTCGAACGGCGGAAATCATTGCTGAGGTTTGTGGTTGTGAAATTATTCTGGAGCCCCGTTTGCGTGAATTGCACATGGGGGTTCTTGAACGCAGAAATATTGATTCATTAACATCGGAAGAAGAGAACTGGCGTAAGAAAGTCCTTGATGGCACACCTGGGGGACGTATCCCCAAAGGAGAATCTATGGATGAACTGGCTGTGCGTATGAGGGCTGCGCTGGAGGGCTGTCGTCATCTGCCTGTTGGTAGCCGACCGTTGTTAGTCAGTCATGGCATCGCTTTGGGATGTTTGGTTGGCACAATACTGGGATTGCCCGCACATGCTGAACGTCGTCTTCGCTTGCGAAATTGCTCTCTGTCCAGAGTGGATTATCAGCACAGTCCGTGGCTAGCGTCGGGCTGGATTGTAGAAACGGCAGGCGATATCACACATCTGGATACGCCCGCACTGGATGAATTACAACGTTAATGCTGGATAGGAATGAGATACTGAAATTCGATGATATGATTCGCCGCTTCCTTGTCTCTATCATTGGTATTGGTAAGATAATATCGCTCGATGTCGTATCCTTTCCTACGTGTCAAGTTTAGCATTGGCAGGCAAATACCATAGACGGTAAACAGGAAGTCCTGTAAGCCATCTTTGGTACCGTAGTAACTAAATGAGACGTATTCTCCGGCCGGTAATGTAACAGGTTGGCTGCCTGCCACATCAAACTGGGCATATTGGGGTTCTACCGCTGTTGTGTACAATACGGTTTGTTCATCTTCTTTTTCTGGATTGGGAGTTGCATGGTGAAGACCATAAAGTACAGGAGGTAACACCTCTGCATTTTGCAGATAATATGTCCAGAAATTGTGGCGCATTTCAGTACAAAAACTGGACCATTGTTCCAGCGTATAGGAACAGGTCTGTTCTATACCCACCAGTGGTTGTTCCTCTAGTGTGAGATAGGTTGCTTCGGGAATATACCTTTTATCCAGCAATATGGGCGGACAAATACCCGTGGCGCACCACTCCTCACTGAGTCGATAAAGTGCTGGTGTTTTATTGAATTGTTTTTTAAATGCGCGAGTGAAAGTTTGTTGGGAGTCAAACTGGTACTGTAAAGCAATATCCAGAATAGGGCGGCTGGTTAAACGTAAAGCAACGGCTGCCCGTGATAACCTTCTGGCACGGATATAGGAGCCAATAGCCTGGCCGGTAATGTCTTTAAACATACGTTGCAGGTGCCATTTAGAATAACCTGCTTTAGCTGCAACATTATTGAGTGATAATGGTTGATCTAAATGATTATCTAGCCAACGTAATAAATCACGAATGATGCCGGTTTGATCCATACATCTCCTTAGTCATTAAGACCAAAAGAACAACATACCCGTTATCTTTCAAGTTGCCTCTTTGTTGGCTGCGCTCACTCACCCCAGTCACATAGTTCGCTATGCTCCCGGGGATTCGCTTCCTTGCCGTCGCGATGCATCTTGAAATCCATAGGGTATATAAGAACCTATACTACTGGGCTATGTTGTTTGCCACTTGAACAGTCCCACAGAGTGGTAAAACGAATCATTCCTTGTACATCGTATGTCTGTTCTGATTTCTGCGTGCTGTTCATGTTCATAATTTATTGACAAGCGTGGCATTCAACAATAACTCTACTGGATATGAGCACTAAGTGTAAAACAAGTCTTATATTTACAATAGGATACTTGTTCGTATTATTATTTCACTCATTACTTTATGAAATTATATTAATGATTAATTATTTCTATTGATGGTATTACCATCTTATTTGGTATCTCAGTGGTGAAATTTTACGCTGAATTAATTAAGGAATGAGACTATATATGTTAAAAATCATAAAGATACTCGTAACAACGACATTGTTGTGCATACCTGTGGTGGCTCTGTCTGAAGAGATTGGCTCGGTAGACACTGTTTTTAAATTTATCGGGCCTGATCACAAAATTGTCGTAGAAGCATTTGATGATCCTGATGTTAAAAATGTGACTTGCTACCTGAGTAGGGCAAAAACAGGCGGAATAAAAGGGGGTTTAGGACTTGCGGAAGATACTTCTGATGCGGCTATTTCTTGTCAGCAGGTTGGAGAGATTGAACTCACAGACAAGATTAAAAAGAGCAGCAAAAAAGGTCAGGTGGTTTTCCAGAAACGAACCTCACTGGTGTTTAAAAAACTTCAAGTCGTTCGCTTCTATGATGCAAACCGTAATGCATTAGTCTATTTGACATATTCCGATAAGATGATCGATGGTTCACCGAAGAATGCGCTCAGTGCTGTACCCATTATGCCGTGGAAGACGGTGGAAAATTGAGGGGCAGGATGGGTTCCTACAGGGATATCCCATCCTGTCATTGTTAGAGACTTACTGATATACCCGTTATCTTTCAAGTTGCCTCTTTGTTGGCTGCACTCACTCCGGTCACATAGTTCGCTATGCTCCTGGGGATTCGCTTCTTTGCCGTCGCGATGCATCTTGAAATCCATAGGGTATAGTTCAAGTTATGCTTCCAAATCACCACAGAAACGATAGCCTTCACCGTGAATGGTGGCGATAATTTCCATCGTATCTGGCGTCGATTCAAAATGTTTACGGATACGACGAATCGTTACATCAACAGTACGGTCGTGAGGTTTCAATTCACGACCTGTCATTTTTTTCAGTAAATCTGCGCGTGTTTGGATTTTGCCTGGATTTTCACAGAAATGAAGCATGGCGCGGAACTCGCTGCGTGGCAATTTATACGGCTCACCAGCTGGGCTTATCAGAGAACGGCTATTGATATCTAATTCCCAACCGTTGAATTTATAACTTTCAACTTGGCGGCGTTCCTCGCTGACATTACTCAGATTCATGGTACGAGAAAGCAGGTTGCGGGCGCGAATAGTCAATTCACGCGGATTAAATGGTTTAGTGATGTAATCATCTGCACCAATTTCCAAGCCAAGGATTTTGTCTACTTCGTTATCACGGCCGGTCAGGAACATCAAGGCAACATTTGCTTGCTCACGCAGTTCGCGGGCAAGTAACAAGCCATTTTTGCCTGGAAGGTTAATATCCATAATCACCAGGTTAATGTCGTTGTTTGACAGAATTTGGTGCATTTCTGAACCATCGGTGGCTTCATAAACTATGTACCCTTCAGCTTCGAAAATGCTTTTTAGGGTATTGCGAGTGACAATTTCGTCTTCAACAATCAAAATGTGCGGGGTTTGCATGGTTGCTACCTAGAATCGCTTAAAAATAAATCAGAATGATTCAAACTACTCTTATCTCAGGATATTTACTGGTTATTATTTGTCATCACTGAAATGATAGCCCAAATCAGTAATAACATTTTATTGATATGTTTTACACTGAAAGTAAAAGTTGCTTTTCCTTTGGTGGGTATATACCCAAAAAAACTGGTTAAACAGTGTTATGTTAGTCCATTAACAGCAATATAACAGCTTGCAATGCATTTACCATCTAAAAAAACTACCTTTTATTGACGTACATCAAAATTGATTGTAGCACGTTAATATTATTTATATTGGTTATTTTATACCTTGTATTCTGTCATGCAAATGACAAATTCTTGTTAACGCACAGAGTGGTTTTGTGCGAAAAATAATCCCCCATGAGCTTGGCGGTGAACAAAAAGAACTGATTTTTACGAAAAGATAAAATATATTGTTAATTTTGTTAAAAATGGATTTAACAACTAAAAGATTGGGTTCGGTAAGAAATATTTGTTTGTCTTGATGACCATGAAATGAATTATTTCAATATTAAAAATATCAAAAGCGTAAGGTTATTTAGAGAAAATGTTTGACTTTGCGCACAAATTCATTTAACCAATATAGGGTCGAACTCATTAAATGACAGACAGGAACCTATGCAAACTATCAGCCTGAAAACCACAATGATTACCACCACCGGAACCACAGGTTGCGGGGCGGGCTGACGCATATATAAAACAGAGAAAAAAGCCCGCATCCAAATCAGATGCGGGCTTTTTTTTGGCGCGGAATCAGGAGAAAAATGTTAATGCGAGTGCTTAAATTTGGAGGAACTTCGATCGCTAATTACCAGCGAGTGTTGAGCGTTGCCGATATTGCAGAGAAAAAACTTTCTCAAGGAGGGGTTGCGTTGGTGCTTTCTGCTCCGGCAAAAATTACCAATCATTTGGTGGCTATGATTGAAAAAACGGTAGCTGGGCAAGAGATCATTACCCATATGCACGATGCTGAGCAGATCTTTGTTGATTTATTACAGGGGGTGGCACAGGCGCAACCCGGTTTTGCTTATGAACGGTTAAAAATGATGGTTGAGCAAGAATTTGCTCAATTGAAACAGGTTCTGCATGGTATTTCGTTACTGGGCCAATGCCCGGACAGCATTAACGCTTCCCTGATTTGTCGTGGGGAAAAACTCTCTATCGCCATCATGGAGTCTGTATTGCAGGCACGTGGTCACAAGGTCACGGTGATTGATCCGGTAGAAAATTTGTTGGCACAAGGTCATTACCTTGAATCTACGGTAGATATCAACGAGTCTACGAAGCGCATTGCTTCTCTGAATATTCCTGATGACCATATTATCCTGATGGCTGGATTTACGGCTGGAAATGATAAAGGGGAGCTAGTTGTCCTGGGGCGTAATGGTTCTGACTATTCTGCTGCAGTTTTGGCGGCTTGCTTGCGGGCGACATGTTGTGAAATCTGGACTGATGTGGATGGTGTTTATACCTGTGATCCCAGAATTGTGCCGGATGCACGGTTATTAAAAGGCATGTCCTATCAGGAAGCGATGGAGCTCTCTTATTTCGGTGCCAAGGTATTGCATCCACGGACCATTGCTCCAATTGCTCAATTTCAGATCCCTTGTTTGATTAAAAATACCGCCAATCCAGATGCGCCGGGAACACTGATCGGTGACGGGCAGAAAGATGAAAGTACGCCGGTAAAAGGGATTACCAACCTGAGCAATATGGCAATGATTAACGTATCAGGCCCGGGTATGAAGGGGATGGTTGGTATGGCGGCAAGGGTATTTGCTGTCATGTCCCGCAAAGGGATCTCTGTTGTGCTGATTACTCAGTCATCTTCAGAATACAGTATCAGCTTCTGTGTCCCTCAACGTGAATTGGAACGCGCGCGTCAGGCATTGAGTGAAGAATTCTATCTTGAGCTGAAAGAGGGAGTTTTTGATCCTTTGGATGTGATGGAAAATCTTTCCATTATCTCTGTTGTTGGCGATGGTATGCGTACCTTGCGTGGCATCTCTGCCCGTTTCTTCTCTGCATTGGCGCGCGGTAACATCAATATTGTTGCAATCGCACAGGGATCTTCTGAACGTTCTATCTCTGCGGTTATCGATAATGAAGTGGCAACGACAGCTATTCGTTTGTGCCATCAGATGTTATTTAATACCGATCAGGTGATCGAAGTTTTTGTTGTCGGTGTTGGTGGTGTAGGCAGTGTTTTGATTGAACAGATCCGTCGTCAACAAACATGGTTGAAGCAAAAACACATTGATTTACGGGTATGTGGTATTGCTAATTCACGGGCCATGTTGACGGATATGAGAGGTATTTGCCTTGATAATTGGCAGCAACATTTATCAGAGGCCAAAGAACCTTTTAGTTTGAGCCGCCTGATCCGTTTGGAGAAAGAGTACCATTTACTGAACCCGGTGATAGTGGATTGTACCTCTAATCAGCAAATTGCTGATCAATACGTCAGTTTCCTGAGTGATGGCTTCAATGTGGTCACGCCGAATAAAAAAGCCAATACTTCGTCAATGGCTTATTATCATCAGATTCGTAAGGCGGCAGAGAAATCTAAACGCAAATTTCTGTATGACACCAACGTAGGGGCTGGCCTGCCTGTTATTGAAAACTTACAAAACCTGCTTAATGCGGGTGATGAACTCATTCAGTTCAATGGCATTCTTTCTGGTTCTCTCTCTTTTATTTTCGGTATGCTGGATGAAGGAATGTCACTATCTCAGGCAACGTTACTGGCAAAAGAGAAAGGTTATACCGAACCCGATCCGCGTGATGATCTGTCCGGTATGGATGTTGCCCGTAAGCTGTTGATCCTCGCTCGTGAATCAGGTTATGAACTTGAATTGGATGATATTGATGTGGAACCTGTACTGCCAGCCTCCTTTAATAACCGAGGGGAGGTGGATGCTTTCCTGGAACGTTTACCTTCTCTTGATCAGGTTTTCAACCAGCGTGTGGCAGAAGCCAAAGGGCAGGGAAAAGTATTGCGTTATGTTGGCATAATTGAAGAGGGCCATTGTAAGGTGAAAATCGCCGCAGTGGATGGTAATGATCCGCTTTATAAAGTCAAAAATGGCGAAAATGCGTTGGCATTCTACACGCGTTACTATCAGCCAATACCGTTGGTACTGCGGGGATACGGGGCGGGTAATGATGTTACTGCCGCCGGAGTTTTCGCAGATATGCTGCGTACCTTGTCCTGGAAACAGGGAGTTTAATTGTGATTAAAGTCTATGCGCCTGCATCTATTGGCAATGTCAGTGTTGGGTTTGATGTACTGGGAGCGGCGGTCTCTCCAGTTAATGGTGCTTTATTAGGTGACTGCGTTACTGTCCGGGCAGCGAAGAGTTTCAGTTTGCGTAATGAAGGGCAGTTTGTAGGGAAGTTACCTGAGAAGCTGGAGCACAACATCGTTTATCAATGCTGGCAATTATTCTGCCAGTGTTTGGGCAAACAATTACCAGTGGAAATGACGCTGGAAAAAAATATGCCAATTGGTTCTGGCCTTGGCTCCAGCGCTTGTTCTGTTGTTGCAGGTTTGATGGCACTGAACGAGTTTGCAGGTCTCCCATTTAATGAAAGCCAATTACTGGCAATGATGGGGCAACTGGAAGGACGTATTTCCGGCAGTATTCACTATGATAATGTCGCGCCATGTTATCTCGGCGGTTTGCAACTGATTATGGAACAAGGAGATATTATCTGTCAGCCAGTACCAACGTTTGATGAGTGGTTATGGGTGATGGCCTATCCGGGCATCAAAGTTTCTACTGCGGAAGCCAGAGCAATTTTACCTGTAAAATATTCGAAGCAGGATGTTATCGATCATGGACGTTTCCTTGCCGGGTTTATTCATGCCTGTCATACACGGCAACCAGCGCTGGCAGCCAGATTGATGAAAGATGTGGTTGCTGAACCATATCGTACCCAACTGTTACCGGGTTTTGCTAATGCGCGTGAAACAGCAAAACGGGTAGGGGCATTGGCGTGTGGTATTTCTGGTTCTGGCCCGACATTGTTCTCCATTTGTAATGATATGGCGACCGCAGAGGAAATAGCTGAGTGGCTGCAACAGCATTATGTTCAGAATGATGAAGGTTTTGTACACATTTGCCGTCTGGATCTCGCAGGCGCACGACAAATAGGGTAACTAATGAAACTGTATAACTTGAAAGACAACCGCGAGCAGGTGAGTTTTGCACAAGCAGTCAAACAGGGGTTAGGTAAACAGCAAGGGCTTTTCTTTCCGCAAGATTTACCCGAATTCAGTCGTGAAGAAATTGACCAACTGTTAAAACTGGATTTTGTCACCCGCAGCGGTCGCATTCTTTCAGCATTTATTGGCGAGGAAATTCCGCCAGAACAACTGGCGACACGAGTTAAGCATGCTTTTACTTTTCCGGCGCCTGTTACCGACGTGGAAAATGATGTTGCAACGCTGGAATTATTCCACGGCCCGACACTGGCATTTAAGGATTTTGGCGGCCGTTTTATGGCGCAAATGTTGGCACAAGTTGCCGGTGAGCAGCCAGTCACTATCCTGACGGCGACTTCCGGCGATACGGGGGCCGCAGTAGCGCACGCCTTTTATGGGCTAAATAACGTACAAGTGGTCATCCTCTATCCACAGGGCAAAATCAGCCCGTTACAGGAAAAACTGTTTTGTACCTTGGGCAGTAATATTCACACAGTGGCGATTGACGGCGATTTCGATGATTGCCAAGCGTTGGTTAAACAAGCGTTTGATGATCAAGAGTTGAAACAAGCTCTGTATCTCAATTCAGCTAACTCAATTAACATCAGCCGCTTGTTGGCGCAAATTTGCTATTACTTTGAAGCGGTTGCTCAGCTACCAGAAGATAAACGTGAACAACTGGTTATTTCTGTACCGAGTGGGAATTTTGGTGATTTGACCGCGGGTTTATTGGCAAAATCGATGGGATTGCCGGTAAAACGCTTTATCGCTGCTACTAATGTTAACGATACGGTGCCACGTTATTTAACGGATGGAAAATGGTTGCCTCATCAAACGGTTGCTACGCTTTCCAACGCAATGGATGTGAGTCAGCCAAACAACTGGCCACGTATTGAAGAACTATTCCACCGTAAATCCTGGCCGTTGAGTGAATTGGGGTATGGTGTAGTCAATGATGATGTGACAAAAGAGACGATTAAGGAATTGGCTAAATTGGGTTATATCTCTGAGCCTCATGCTGCGGTTGCTTATCGTGTTCTGCGTGATCAATTACAAGACGGTGAATATGGGCTATTTCTCGGTACGGCTCATCCAGCGAAATTTAAAGAGAGTGTGGAACAGATTCTGGGTGAGGAATTACCATTGCCCAAAGCTTTGGCTGAACGGGCTGATCTGGAGTTGCTATCCCATTACTTACCGGCAGATTTTGCTAGGTTGCGATATTTCTTGATGGAAAGAGCACCCTAGTCATTATGAAAGTGGGCGCCGCACAGATCATGCGGCGTTTATTATTGATAATAAGGTCTTAATATTGTTCTGGGCGCTTAAATACCAGCTCATTCCCTTTGGATAACGATTCATCAAAGGCATAGCCATCCAGATTAAACTCCACCAGACGGTCAGTTTGTGTTAATTGGTTCTGAATAATAAACCGGCTCATCAGCCCACGGGCTTTTTTCGCATAAAAACTAATGATTTTATACTTACCGTTTTTCTCATCGAGAAATACAGGTTTAATAATTTTACCAGCTAACTTTTTCGTATTCACGGATTTGAAATATTCATCGGAAGCCAAATTAACCAACACATTATCACCTTGTTGTTCCAGCGCCTCATTGAGCTTTTCTGTGATCAAATCTCCCCAGAAAGCATAGAGATCTTTACCGCGTTTATTTTCCAGTTTGATCCCCATTTCCAACCGGTAAGGTTGCATTAGATCTAACGGACGAAGTACACCGTAAAGGCCAGACAAAATCCTCAGATGATTCTGAGCAAAATCAAAATCCTTATCGGAGAAAGATTCAGCCTGCATACCGGTATAAACATCACCTTTAAATGCCAGGATAGCCTGACGGGCATTTAAAGGTGTGAAATCAGCATGCCATTCGCCAAAACGGGCGGCATTCAAGCCGGCAAGTTTATCGCTGATACCCATCAAACTCGCAATTTGGGCAGGCGTCAGTTCGCGACAAATACGGATTAACCGCTTTGATTGGTCGAGTAATTCTGGTTGGCTATATTCCTCCGTGGCAAGCGGGCTTTCATAATCAAGAGTTTTTGCAGGTGAAATAGTAATAAGCATAATATCGTCCCGGTTGTTCAGATGAGGATACTTTAACAGAAGATAGGATAATAAAGAATTAATCACGACGATAGCGGAAACTGTGTGCGTGATATCTGTAGGGTAACAAGCTGATAATTTTGCACTCTATTTTATTGATCTATACCCGTCATCTTTCAAGTTGCCTCTTTGTTGGCTGCACTCGCTCACCCCGGTCACATAGTTACCTATGCTCCCGGGGATTCACTCCCTTGCCGTCGCGATGCATCTTGAAATCCATAGGGTATATACTGCACTTAACGTTAAAAACATTTAAATAATTTATAAAGGTATATTTTAATTTTAATTTATATATAAATTAAAATAAAGTTTTTTGGCTTATTAAAATATTAATTTTTGTGAGTTTGATCGATTTTTCTTGGATTGTAATATAGTAATTATTCTAAAAGTGAGAAAGTGTACAATATTACCAGTTTCTTATTTGATTGAAGTCGGGGAAATACCATTAATGAAATCGATTGGATAAATAAAATATAAGTGAGATAAGGTATGGAGAATAAAAATAGGCTATTATCCTCTGATATAATATCTATCTTTGGTACAGGAATAAGTGAAATAGCGCTTCTTTCGCTTGTATATTCAATTACCAAGTCGGAGATAGATACGTCTTTAATGGTATCTGTAAGGTTAACAGCGAGTATATTAGTTTTTGTGGTTATTGGCGGGCTAACTGCTCGGTTTAGTATGCGGGCTATTTGTATTTATTCGGATTTCTTCCGGGCAGTAACAATATTTCTTGCTGTATTTGTCAATAATATATATTTATTATTTTTCATATCTTTTCTTCTATCATTTTTTTCAGGTTTGAATATATCGATAAGGTCAGTGGCATACCAGGCATTTGTCAGCTCAGAAGAAAGAGTGGCTTTTATATCAAAGCAACAATTCTATTATGGGTTGCTCTCTATATCTTCTCCATTGATAGCAGGTTTTTTGATAAATATAACATCGATACGTTTTTTATTTATTATTGAATCAATGTGTTTTATTTTATCAATTATATTTCTCTTTTTTATCGGCGATTGGGGAATTAGAATAAAGGAAAAAGATATTTCTATGAAATATGGTGGTTTAGAATATATTATCAAGAATAATACTCAGAGAAATATATTATTATTCAGGATAAGTATTTTAACTGCAATGGTGTCATACCAAGTGATTTCAACCTATATAATGACTTCTCACTATGCAACAATTGTCTCTTTATTTAGTGAATTATATTCGTTTTCTTTTTCTGATTTAATTGCTTATTTTTCCTTTTTAGCTTCTGTTTCGATGTTATTTGGATCTTATTTTTCTAGCTACTATTTCAATATAAGTAAATTAAAAAAATCTTTCTTTCTTGGTTCTCTATTGATTGCAGTTGGGAGTATTCTTTGGGCTATGCCTTTGTCAAAAAGTGTCCTGTTATTTTATACTTTGGGAACTATGCTTATTTTTATCGGACTCTCTTTTTTAAGGATATCTCTCTATACATCAGGGCAAGAGCTGACCCCAGAAAAATATTTTGCTAGAATAATATCGTCTTCGGATGCAATTTCAAGAAGTTACCAGTCAGCCTTTGGTATTATCATAATAGGGTTAATCCCTTTGCTAGGAAGTAGTATTTTATTTCTCTTTTTTGCAATGTGTTCTTTGAGCTCAGTTTTTGTTGCAAAGAAAATAAGTGCTGACGTTGAGAATAAACTCACATTAAAGTAATTTTTTGTGAAAAAATTTATCTTCTAATCCCCGGGAGCAGAGTATAACTCTGTGACCGGTGTGAGTGATCGTTTTACCGCCTTGCAGCAAGGTTTTACCGTGTTATTATCAGTGGATGGCTCAATAACAATGCCACAATTTCACGCATAACGATGAGATATGACAAAATGACCGATAAACTAACCTCCCTGCGTAAACTGACAACAGTAGTGGCAGATACCGGGGATATTGCGGCGATGAAGCTTTATCAGCCACAAGATGCGACAACTAACCCATCTCTGATCCTTAACGCTGCACAAATTCCTGAATACCGTAAATTAATTGATGAAGCAATTGCGTGGGCGCGTGAACAGAGCGATTCCCGCGAGCAGCAGATTGTGGATGCCAGTGATAAACTGGCGGTAAATATTGGTTTGGAAATTCTCAAACTGATCCCTGGCCGTATTTCGACAGAAGTTGATGCCCGTTTGTCTTATGACACCGAACGCAGTGTTGCCAAAGCTAAGCGCTTGATTAAGCTATATAACGAGGCTGGTATCAGCAATGATCGGATTCTGATCAAATTGGCTTCAACTTGGCAGGGTATCCGTGCGGCTGAACAGCTAGAAAAAGAAGGGATTAACTGTAACCTGACACTACTGTTTTCCTTTGCTCAGGCGCGTGCTTGTGCGGAAGCCGGGGTTTATCTGATTTCGCCATTTGTTGGCCGTATCCTTGACTGGCATAAAGCGAACAGTGATCAGAAAGAGTTTGCTCCACACGAAGATCCGGGCGTCATTTCTGTAACTGAAATCTACCAATACTATAAACAACATGGCTATAACACTGTGGTTATGGGAGCAAGTTTCCGTAACGCTGGTGAGATCTTGGAATTGGCGGGTTGTGACCGTTTGACTATTGCTCCCGCACTGTTGAAAGAGTTGTCTGAAGCTCAGGGTGAAGTTGAACGTAAACTGGGTTATACCGGTGAAATTAAAGTGCGCCCAGAACCATTGAATGAAGCTCAGTTCTATTGGGAACATCATCAGGATGCAATGGCAACAGAAAAACTGGCGGATGGTATCCGTAAATTTGCTATTGATCAGGGCAAACTTGAGAAGATGATCTCTGATCTGCTGTAATGATAGGCGATAAACTATTCTTTTAGCGTTAAAGGCGGCATAATTGGCCGCCTTTTTGCTACTAAATTGTGTTAATTGAGGTTTATATGAATGAACTGCGCATTGGCTTGGTATCCGTCTCTGATCGTGCATCGAGCGGTATTTATCAGGACAAAGGGATTCCGGCATTAGAAGAGTGGCTGAAAAGTGCGATTACCACCCCTTTTCAGATAGAGGCTCGTCTGATCCCGGATGAGCAGATCATCATTGAACAAACCTTGTGTGAGCTAGTGGATGAAATCGGCTGTCATCTGGTTTTGACCACTGGTGGAACCGGCCCCGCACGCCGAGATGTGACGCCTGATGCTACATTAGCGGTTGCAGACCGTGAAATGCCGGGTTATGGCGAACAGATGCGTCAGATTAGTTTGCAATTTGTTCCAACGGCAATTTTATCCCGTCAGGTTGGTGTTATCCGCAGGCAGGCGCTGATTTTGAATTTGCCGGGGCAACCAAAAGCAATCGCAGAAACGTTGGAAGGCTTGAAAGACGAAAATGGCAAAGTTCTGGTATCCGGCATTTTTGCCAGTGTGCCGTATTGTATCCAATTGCTAGATGGCCCATATGTGGAAACCGATGATAAGGTAGTCGCGGCTTTTAGACCGAAAAGTGCTCGTCGTTGAACAATGAGTTGATTGTAGAAAGAATCAAAAAATCGAACTTTTATCCGCCACCTATCGAAAGGTAATTTCAACATTTTAAGCTTATAATTAGTTTGGTATTGTTGATTAGTTTGTTTGGAATAAATTTCGGGGTGAAAAAATGCAACGGTCAAAAAAAGTAAGGACTGGTTTTATTGTTGGCTTGGCATTGGTTATGAGTGCAATGGCACCAACGGTGACGCTAGCAATGGAGGCAAAGGCGACGGTAGCTCAGTTAATTAATCAGCGCCTTTCTTACATGAAAGATGTGGCGGGATACAAGGCTGAAAACCATTTACCTGTTGAGGTTTTGGCTCAAGAAAAGAAGGTTCTTGCTAAATCAATAAGTGAGGCTGAATCTTTCGGATTAAATGGAGAATCAGTCACACCGTTCATTATAATTCAGATGAATGCGGCAAAGGCGATTCAATATCGCTATCGAGCTGATTGGTTGCCTCTCCCTGAAAATAGTTGGCAACCGAAGCCGCTAGATGATGTTCGGATTAAAATTAGCGGGCTGAGTACGGAAATCCTCCAACAAATTGCGATCTTGCTCAAAGCCGGAGAGAAAATAAGCGTTTCTGACAAGGAAATGTTTATGAGGAATATTCAACAACACAATTTAAAGGATTCGGATAAACAGCAAATTTTCTCTGCGCTTGAGAAAGTGAAATTAAAATAAATCACAGCCCCTCGCCCTTAGCAAGAAAAGCCGGTCTTTTTAAAGTGAGCTTTTGGAGCTGGATTTGCTTTACGGTTTTTTAAGCTACCAGCAGCACGTACAGCAACAATCTGTTTCGGCATACAGATAACCCTGCCTGATATCACGAGACACTGATCATGTTGTACAGGGCTTGATACCTCTCAGATTAAAGCGGCCTTATAGTTTTTCACTGAACGTCATATGTTAAAAGTAATCGCCTACGGGCTAACTTGCGCCTTGTATCTTATTGATGGTAACTCCTCGGAAGTTAAATTTGACGTATACAACGTCAAAGACAGTGTGCTGATAAAACCGAACCCAAAGACTAAGCTTTTTCCTTAACTCCTGCCTGTAATTGTGGTGATAATTTGTTTTTTAGGTTGACAAAATCGACATTATTCATGACATTCATGCATATTGGCATGACAAAAAATCATTTTTGATTGTCATTATATTTAAGAGGTTGGTTATGAATATCGTTGCTGAGGACATTGTTGCCCTCATAGAAGCGTCCTTGGATGCTAATTATACAGAAGTTAGAAGTGTCAGTAATAGAATAGCTAAATCTATCAGTGCTGATGATATGGATGTTGCTAAAAAAATTAAATCCATAGTAAGACGTAAGGGAGTTCCACTTCGTAGTTCGGGATATAGTGATAGTTTACCTGTTGACCCTAAATCAAGAATGCCTTTAATTGAGGAACACCAGTGGTCAGTGACTCCTATTTTTTTGGGCGAGTCTGAGAGTATTACTTTCAATGCTTTTATTGAAAGTGTTAAGCATCAAAAAAAGCTAATTGAAAATGGGTTATCAGGAAGATTGGGGTTGCTGTTATCAGGTCCACCGGGTACCGGTAAGACATTGATTGCTGGTCATGTTGCTTCTCAACTAAATAGGCCGTTATTCGTTGTCAGATTAGATTCAGTAATATCATCATTATTGGGTGATACAGCTAAGAATTTAAGGCAAATTTTTGATTATGTACCTTCTAGAAACGGCATATTGTTATTAGATGAGGTTGATGCGGTTGCTAAGATACGTGATGATCGGCACGAAATAGGTGAGCTTAAACGTGTTGTGAATACTTTGATACAAGGCTTAGATTCACTGGATGATAGCGCAGTAGTAATTGCGGCAACTAACCACGCAGATCTTTTAGACCCCGCGATTTGGCGACGTTTTCCATATAAAATTCGCTTTGGTATGCCAAACCTAGAAGTTAGGGAGTCTCTTTGGAATCATTTCCTTTTCCAAGATAAGGGGATATCAAAGGAGTTAAAAGCACTATCTATAATATCAGACGGATTAAGTGGAGCAGATATTGAAACTATAGCAATAGCGGCAAGAAGACAGGCAATTTTGACTAATTCGGATATTGATATTGTAGCGGTCATTCAAGCAATAATTGGGGGTGATTCACATAACTCGATTATACCTTACAGAGAAGGGTTAAGCTCGGATAATAAAAAAAACATCGTTAATTTGCTTTCCGAAACTAAATTGTTTACTCAGGCTGAAATCGGTAGTTTTTTGAAACTAAGTAGACAGACAATTTCAAGCTATCTTAAGGAATAGGAATTATGGCTGAGGGTGTTAGAAGTCCTTTATTAAATCCTGTACTATCTTTTTTAGATAAGCCAGTTCCCAATACAGTGAGTGGTGGCGGGAAAAACTCTAAAGGTATAATTTGGGCACGATTAGATGATCAAAAAGAGAAGCTATCGAAAGAGCTTAGACGTATTAGCGAAGATGATGGTATTGTTTCCCATTCAGGTAAAATTCATCTATTAGCTAAAATGTTTGATGATTCTCTTGCACCATCTTGGACCCCTGATGATTTATTTGAAGCAGATGATTTAACAAGAATAGTTGCTCCGGCTTTTGATGGATACTTAGTCGAAATCTCAGGTTCTAGAATCTCTAGTTTGATTGAGAAAATAAAAAAAGCGAAAAATGCTCGAATTAAAGTCGATATTTCTCGTCTTGAAAGTATTATTGGTTTTGATAAAAATCAAGTATTACGAGGAAGAAAGGCAAAAGCTGTTTTTGAAGCGTTCGATGATGTAGAAAAGCAATTCAATGTTTGGATTTTACCATTCCATGATAAAAAAGCAAGAGTATCTGTTAAGAAAGAACTTGAAGAATTTGCTAATCAGAAGATTATTGGTTTTGGTCATTCTAAATTTGATAATGTTTTTAAAAATGAAGAAATACAAAAAAAGGGAAATAGATATTTCCCAAGAAAATTGGATGAGTATTTAATCGACGGAACATTATCATTTACCACGGTAATAAATAATTTAGAGAATTTTAATAAGTTAATTAGCTCTGGTATTGTTTATAGAATTGAGCCGGTACATAATGTTTCAGCAAAATCAGTGCCACCAGGTAGCGGTAAAGAACCGATACCTAATTTATCTAACTTGAAAAATATCCCAACAGTAGTAATTGTTGATGGTGGTTGCTCTGCTGTTTCTTATTTACCTTTTAACGTAATGAGTATTACTCCATTAGTAGATCAGCATGATGCAGATTTAAAGCATGGTAATAAGGTTACTTCAGTAATTTGCCAAGGATCTGCATGGAATAATAATCTTGCTTTACCTGAGTTGGCGTGCAAGTTTATTAGCGTTCAAGCAATTAATAAAAAAGGAGTAGCTATCCAACCAACGACCGAACAATTTATTAACTATCTTAGAGATGTTGCTAATGAGACAAAAGGGATATCTCAGGTATGGAATCTTTCATTTAATGAGAGTGAGCCATATTATTCGAATGAAGAAATTAGTTATTTAGGGCATGAAGTTAATCGAATTGCCCGTAAGTTTAACATATTACCAATTATTTCAATCGGTAATGTAAGCAGATCAAATAGTATAAGATTGTGTCCTCCTGCCGATTGTGAATCTGCTTTAACTATAGCGGGACGATGTGCGGATGAAAATGGTATGGCAACTACACCTTGCTCGATGAGTTTGCGAGGGCCTGCTCCGGCAGGGATGAAAAAGCCGGAACTATCTTGGTTTTCAACGTTACGAATGATTGGTGGGGTAATAGATACTGGAACTAGTTATAGTACACCTCTTATTTCATCAATAGCAGCACATGTGTTTAAAAATCTAAAAGAACCTACTCCTGATTTAGTTAGAGCATTGTTAATAAATAAAGCTGAGAGGTGTGCACATGATTTGCGTCTAGGTTGGGGCTCACCTTGGAAAGAAGGTAATAACCTTCCTTGGTATTGTGATGAAGGGACAGTTACTCTCGCTTGGAATAGTAAAATTCGTGCAGGGTTTGCATATTATTGGAATGATATTCCTCTACCTACTGAAATGTTGGAAGATGGAAAAATTAAAGGAGAAATAATATTAACAGCAATATTAAAACCCTTGGTTTCTGAATTGGGAGGCGAAAATTATTTTGCTACTAGGCTACAGTGCTCTTTGCAGAGCATTAGTAACGACGGTAAAGTAAAAAATCTTCTTGGTACTATGAAGGAATCTAAAGAAAAAGAACTTCAGTCTCGCCAAGAGTTAGCTAAATGGAGCCCGATAAGACATCATGGAAAATCTTTTTCAGGAGTATCCGTTGATAATACGAAGTTAAGACTCTATGCTCGAATTTTTACCCGTGATTTATATCAGTTTGATATGTCATCACACCATGAACTATCTGAACAAGAGGTATCATTTGTCTTAACTTTTAAAAGTCACAATAAAGATTTTGGTATTTATAACACAATGAAACAACGTTTAGGACCAAAAGCTGAAGTTGGAATAATTGAGCAACATATTGATATTGATAATACAATATACCCTATGGATTTCAAGTTGCATCGCGACGGCAAGGGAAAGAATCCCTGGGAGCATAGATAACTATGTGACCGGGGTGAGTGCAGCCAACAAAGAGGCAGCTTGAAAGATGACGGGTATAGACATTGAAAAATGGGATAGCAATATGCTCATAACGGACTGGAAGAGGGGGAAAAATTTGCCTTCTTCCAACCCGCGGTTTATTACGGTTTTATCTCGCCAATGGGCAGAATAGTGCGTCCATACTGCTCATTCAGCACTTCCGCCATTGCCAGATAAAATGCGCTGGCACCACAAATTATCCCTTCATAACCGGCAATCGTCAGAAGAGTGGTATTTCCGGTAAAGTTGCCAATCGCTAACAAAGCGAACAACAGTGTCAGGCCACCAAAGATAAACTGTAGTACGCGGTTAGCCTTGAAGGTGCCAAAGAACATAAACAGAGTAAACACACCCCATAGGCCAAGATATACCGCTAAATATTGGCTGCTGGTGGCTTCTGCCAGTCCCATTTTAGGCAGAAATAATAACCCGACCAGACTGAGCCAAAACAACCCATAGGAGGTGAAAGCCGTTGCGGCAAAGGTATTGCCTTTCTTATATTCAAAAATCCCTGCCAGTACTTGAGCCAGGCCGCCGTAGAAAATGCCCATACTCAGGATAACGGATGCCAGTGGAAAGAAACCTGCGTTATGCAGATTAAGCAGAATGGTTGTCATGCCGAAGCCCATTAGCCCTAAGGGGCCGGGGTTAGCCAATTGATTCGCGTTCATAAGTCCTCTGAAAGAAAGTCATATACCCGTCATCTTTCAAGTTGCCTCTTTGTTGGCTGCACTCACTCACCCCGGTCACATAGTTTTCTATGCTCCCGGGGATTCGCTCCCTTGCCGTCGCGATGCATCTTGAAATCCATAGGGTATAAATAGCAAAGGTGGCGAATCATAATGATCTGTCAGCAATGAAACAATAATCTTTGAAATAATAAAAAGGTTTTTTTTTCGCATCCCCCCTTGATGATAGCTTTAACGACCCCATCTTATAATCAACCGCAGTTGCTAATCGCTGTCCTATACAGCCGGTGTTATAAGCAAGGGTGAGGAATCGCGTAGAGGCAAAAAATAGGTGCCATTGAAATGCAGAGAGTTATCCTCATATTGATTAGCAACTTGATTGATTACGAATTTCTTTGGAGGCGTTTAGATGGGTAAAATTATTGGTATCGACCTGGGAACTACCAACTCTTGTGTAGCTATTATGGATGGCACGACAGCTCGTGTGCTGGAAAACAGCGAAGGTGATCGCACAACCCCTTCCATCATTGCTTATACCCAGGATGGAGAGACTCTGGTTGGTCAACCGGCTAAACGTCAGGCTGTTACTAACCCGCAAAATACGTTGTTTGCTATTAAGCGTCTGATTGGCCGTCGTTTCCAAGACGAAGAAGCGCAACGCGATGTAGCTATCATGCCATACAAAATTATTGCGGCAGATAATGGCGACGCATGGCTGGAAGTGAAAGACCAGAAGATGGCTCCTCCTCAGGTTTCTGCTGAAGTTTTGAAGAAAATGAAGAAAACGGCAGAAGATTATCTGGGTGAGCCAGTGACTGAAGCGGTAATCACCGTACCTGCATATTTTAACGATGCTCAGCGTCAGGCAACCAAAGATGCGGGCCGTATCGCAGGTCTGGAAGTAAAACGTATTATCAACGAACCAACGGCCGCTGCACTGGCTTATGGCTTGGACAGAGAAGTGGGTAACCGTACTATCGCGGTTTATGACCTCGGTGGTGGTACTTTCGATATCTCTATTATCGAAATCGATGAAGTTGACGGCGAAAAAACCTATGAAGTACTGGCGACCAACGGTGATACTCACTTGGGCGGCGAAGATTTCGATAGCCGTATGATCAACTATCTGGTTGACGAATTTAAGAAAGATCAGGGCATTGATCTGCGTAACGACCCATTGGCAATGCAACGTCTGAAAGAAGCAGCAGAAAAAGCTAAAATTGAGCTTTCTTCCGCACAGCAGACCGATGTGAACCTGCCATATATCACCGCAGATGCAACTGGTCCTAAGCACATGAATATCAAAGTGACCCGTGCGAAACTGGAATCACTGGTAGAAGATCTGGTTAAACGTTCTATGGAGCCTGTACGAGTTGCATTGCAAGATGCCGGCCTGTCAGTTTCTGATGTGAACGATGTCATTCTGGTGGGCGGTCAGACCCGTATGCCAATGGTACAGAAAGTGGTTGCTGACTTCTTCGGTAAAGAGCCACGTAAAGATGTGAACCCTGACGAAGCGGTAGCAATGGGTGCTGCGGTACAGGGCGGTGTTCTGGCTGGTGATGTGAAAGATGTCTTGTTGCTGGATGTTACACCACTGTCTCTGGGTATCGAAACAATGGGTGGCGTTATGACTTCCCTCATTGTGAAAAACACCACGATCCCAACCAAACACAGCCAGGTGTTCTCTACGGCGGAAGACAATCAGTCTGCGGTAACTATCCATGTGTTGCAGGGTGAGCGTAAACGTGCCGGCGATAACAAATCTTTGGGCCAGTTCAATTTGGATGGTATCCAAGCAGCACCTCGTGGTATGCCTCAGATTGAAGTGACTTTTGATATTGATGCTGACGGTATTTTGCATGTATCTGCCAAAGACAAAAACACCGGTCGCGAACAGCAGATCACTATCAAAGCCTCTTCTGGTCTGAATGAGGACGAAATTCAACGTATGGTTCGTGATGCAGAAGCTAACGCTGAATCTGATCGTAAGTTTGAAGAGTTGGTACAAGTTCGTAACCAGGCAGATCAACTGGTTCACGGCACGCGTAAGCAAGTGGAAGAAGCGGGTGACAAGCTGCCAGCAGAAGATAAAACCGCGATTGAAAGCGCTGTAGCTGAGTTGGAAAAAGTTGCTAAAGGCGAAGATAAAGCGGATATCGAAGCGAAAATTCAGGCTTTGGTTCAGGCTTCCGCTAAGCTGTTGGAGATTGCTCAGCAGCAGGCTCAGGCTGGTGCAACCGCAGATGCTGGTGACAGTGCGAAGAAAGATGACGATGTTGTAGACGCTGAATTCGAAGAAGTTAAAGATAAAAAATAATAGCCCTTAGCGGGCGCGGTGACAGTTAGATGATGATAACTGTTGCTGATTAACCGGCACGGGCGTTGAGGGAACTCTGCGCCCGTGTGCGCATGTTAAGGGTAAAATAAGAGATGGCGAAAAGAGATTATTACGAGGTTTTGGGGGTTTCCAAAACAGCGAGCGAAAAAGAGATTAAAAAAGCCTATAAGCGGCTGGCGATGAAATATCATCCTGATCGTAATCAGGGCGATAAAGAGGCAGAAAGCCAATTCAAAGAAGTTAAAGAAGCTTATGAAATTCTGACGGATGACCAGAAACGGGCTGCTTATGATCAATATGGTCATGCTGCTTTTGAACAAGGCGGCATGGGCGGCGGCGGAGCTGATTTTAGCGATATCTTTGGTGACGTTTTCGGTGATATTTTCGGTGGTGGTCGTCGTCAACAGCGTCCAAGCCGCGGTGCTGATTTGCGTTACAGCATGGAATTGACGCTGGAAGAAGCGGTTCGTGGTGTGACCAAAGAGATCCGTATCCCGACACTGGAAACTTGTGATATCTGTCATGGTAGCGGCGCTAAAGCAGGAACCAGCCCTGTAACCTGTTCAACCTGTCAAGGTGCTGGTCAGGTTCATATGCGTCAGGGATTTTTCACCGTTCAGCAACCTTGCCCACACTGTCATGGCCGTGGTCAGATCATCAAAGATTCTTGCCATAAATGTCATGGTCATGGGCGAGTTGAAAGATACAAAACCCTGTCTGTCAAAATCCCGGCGGGTGTGGATACCGGTGACCGTGTTCGTTTGAGTGGTGAGGGTGAAGCGGGGGCTAAAGGCGCACCCGCAGGTGATTTGTATGTTCAGGTACAGGTGAAATCACACCATATTTTTGAGCGTCAAGAAAGTAATCTCTATTGTGAAGTGCCGGTTAACTTTGCAATGGCGGCACTGGGTGGAGAAATCGAAGTTCCAACTCTCGATGGCCGTGTGAAATTGAAAATACCTGCGGAAACCCAGACAGGTAAAATGTTCCGCATGAAAGGCAAAGGTGTTAAATCTGTCCGCGGTGGTGTTCAGGGTGATTTATTGTGCCGGGTAGTGGTAGAAACGCCGGTTAAATTAAATGAAAGACAGAAAGAATTACTGCGCGAATTGGGTGAATCTTTCGGTGGGGCCGGCGAAGAAACGAATAGCCCACGTTCTAAAAGTTTCTTCGATGGCGTAAAGAAATTTTTTGATGATTTGACCAAGTAAATATCTTCACATAATAGAGCTGGATTGTTAAATAAAGCTCGAATTATGGGTAAAAAGTCCTCGTTTTGGATGAGGACTTTTTGTTTTGGTTAAGAATTATAAACTAAACGTAATTTGTGTGAGCAAATTATAGGCATCATCCTCTTTTGGTGTCACTGATGGGTGATGAGTATACGATAAGCTATTAGTCCAATAGATTCCGTTATAAACACGATAACTATAGGCTACGGAAGCGGTTGCACTATAACTTTCAGCAAGTTGACCATTGCGAGAGAAATAATTTTTTGCATCGTCACTGAACTTATTATAAGCCAGACCAAAAGTAACCATATCGTTTGGACGCGAATCAAATGGACCAATACTGAACAGTGATAATGAAATGTCGGCATTAAACAGGTTACGATCTTTTGGCGCATAGTTGGCTTTACCGTCAATATACCAGCCACGGAAAGGCATTGACGTATCCGGCTTGGTTATTTGGTGGGTAGCTGCGATATAATGAGAGTAAGTGTAATCTTCATACTCTGAATTGTTATAGTTAAAATAAGGTGTTTTATTGAATACCGATCCACCCCGCAGCCAGATCATATTCTCCGTTTCATTGGCATTAACACGATAACCTAATTCGTTGATGACTAAGGTTCCTGCACTGGGAAGTTTCCAGCGCAGACCATAGGTATTATATTTTGAATCGGTTTTTAAACCTTCTGAGCTTTGACTTCTGGCAACGCCAATGTGGTCATACCAACGTTTATTTTCCGATAAAAACCGAATATCTATCGATGGACTTGGTTTGCTAATGGTTAGTCCAGCTTGGGACAACATCACACTGGTTGGCCCTAGCGCTGATGATGCTGTACTGCTACCCAAAAATAAGCCATAAAAATGGGAGAGTAGTGTCGTATAGCCATAATTTAATATGACTCGATCATTCAATAAGGGTTGATTAATGGAAAAGGCTGAGACAAAAGGATGTCCATCTTGACCATTATTTTTGAAGTTATTATAAGCATAGGTTAAACCTAAACGCAGTTGCGCTTTATCAGTGAAACCAATCCGTGATAAATCATAAGTGAGTTCTGTCGCGGCGATATTACCGGTCGTTAAGCGCTGTCCCATATAATTGGGATTAGGCGTATTTTTCCAGCTTCTTGATATATCGTAGGTTAGATTAGTAAGTAGTTGAAAATTTGCATAAAAGCCACGATCGGCCATCTCTTTTCTAAGGCCGCCCCATTCAGGAAATACTGTATCGCATGCAGATGAAACCGAAGGTGTTTCTAGTCCTCTTGGTAAAAGGGTATCATACGAGTGACAGTTATTTTCCGCTGCTACCGTGATATTGTTATAAAGCAAAATAAGTGGAATCGTGAGTAAAAGAAATTTATTGGTTATTTTCATTTTCTACCTCCGGGGCTTGAAGGGTATTACCGTGACTGCTGATCACCTCTTTATACCAACTAAAACTTTTTTTACGCCGCCGTTCTAATGTCCCATTACCTTGGTCATCGCGATCGACATAAATAAACCCGTACCGTTTTGACATTTCTGCTGTAGAGGCGCTGACCAAATCTATTGGCCCCCATGAGGTATATCCTAATAATTGAACACCATCTTCAATGGCTTCCCGTATCTGAAATAAATGATCGTTGAGATAGTTAATCCGATAATCATCAATAATAGAGCCATCGTCTTGAATAACATCCCTGGCACCCAAACCGTTTTCTACAATAAACAGGGGTTTCTGGTAACGGTCATATAGCATATTGAGAAGATAGCGAATGCCTTGGGGATCGATTTGCCATCCCCATTCTGAGCTGGACAGATAAGGATTTTTCACCGGATTAATGATATTCCCTGAGGTCTTGATAATCTCAGGATTTGTCGTTGCACAGCTACTCATGTAGTAACTGAAAGAGAGAAAATCAACGGTTTCTTTGAGTGCTTTTTTATCTTCATCTGTGATATCAAGTGTAATATTTTGTTCTTCAAATAGACGGGACATATAGGATGGATAATATCCACGAGCTTGTACATCAAAGAAGAACAACCATTCGCGATTCTTTTTCAATGATTCTAATATATCATCAGGGTGACAAGTCAATGGATAATAAGGGGCCGCTGCCACCATATTACCTATTTTTGCATCAGGAATAATTTCATGGCAGGCTTTAACTGCTTTAGCACTGGCAACTAATTGATAATGTAGCGCCTGATAAATATCTTGAATTTTACTTTTTTCTGGTAATCCTGCGCCGGTAAAACAAGAGAATAAAGACATGTTAATTTCATTGAATGTCAGCCAATATTTTACTTTATGTTGGTAACGTTTAAAAACAGTTCTGGTATAATGGTCAAAAAACGCAATTGTTTCACGATTTCCCCAACCACCATATTTTTTTACTAAGCCATAAGGCATTTCAAAATGGGAAAGCGTAATGAGTGGTTGAATATTATATTTTATCATTTCGTCAAACAGGCGATCATAAAAAGCTAAACCATTTTCGTTCGGTATTTTTTCATCTCCTTCAGGAAATATGCGTGTCCAGGCGATAGAGGTTCTCAGGCATTTAAATCCCATTTCAGCAAATAGCGCAATATCTTCGGGATAACGATGATAAAAATCGATGCCAATATCCTTAATATGAAAATCACCCAAACTGCGTTCCATGCTGTGACCAATGACTCCACAAGGTTGCATATCTGAGGTTGATAACCCTTTGCCATCTATTTGATAGGCACCTTCAACTTGATTTGCCGCCAGCGCTCCTCCCCAAAGGAAGTTATTTGGAAATTGTTTTTTCATGATTTTCCTCTTGTTAATTGCTCGTTAAACTTGGAAGATATTCTCTTAATATGATTCTTCATTTCAGAGTTTAAATTAATTTTTTGCATGGGATGTTATTAGTGGAACTTTTACTTCTGATGGCAAACCGAATAAATAGGTTGCGATACAGGAGAAGACAAATGAACCTAACGAACCTAATATGACACTCCAGAAAGCACTATCTATGCCGGCGGGAGAAATAAATGAGGTAAACGCAAAGATACCCATGCCGCCAACGTTATATGCTGTTCCTGAATAGAAACCGACAATTGCCCCGCCAAGCGCCCCACCAATACAACCGATAATAAATGGACGTTTTAGTGGTAGTGTGACACCATAAATAGCAGGTTCGGTGATGCCAAAGAGACTTGATATCAGTGCGGTACCTGATAATGTTTTCATATTCTTATCACGTGTACGTAAAAATACCCCCAGAGTTGCGCCTGCTTGACCAAATATTGCTGGCTGGAGCAGTGGGGAGAGCATATCTTTTTTCTGGGTCATCATGTTATTGATCATTATTGGGATAAGTCCCCAATGCAGACCGAAAATGACACAAACTTGCCACAATGCACCCATAAAAAGTCCAGCAATGACCGGATTTAATTGATAGAAAAAGAGATATCCGGCAGCCAGGCTATCACTGAGCTCTGTTGCTATAGGGCCAATAACTACAAAAGTCAAAGGAACCGTAATCAATAGACACAGGAAAGGTGTGGCAAACAGTTTGACGGAGGAATGAAACCAGCTATTAAACTTCTTTTCCAGCAAGCAGCTAAACCATGCTGATAAGATAATGGGAATAACGGTTGAGCTATAATTAATGAAAGAGATAGGAATGCCAAGGAAATTGAGGTGAACAGCAGGAGTCGTTTGCGAAAGTTTAAATGCCTCGGTCATGGTGGGATAGGTTAAAGCGGCCCCGATAACCATCGTAATAAACGGGTTGCCTCCGAACCGCTTACCTGCGGTATACCCTAATAAAATAGGCATGAAATAGAGCATGGCATCACCGGTAGCGTATAAAATTTTATAGGTCCCGCTGTCTATGCTCATCCAATTGAATACGTTGGATAAAGCGAGAATGCCTTTAATTAATCCGGCGGCGACCAATACACCTAATAGCGGGGTAAAAATACTGGAAATAATATCAATGGCGACATCAAGAATGCGTTTTAAACCTCTGGCGTTATCTCGTTTTATCTCTTGCTGTGAAGTTATATTTTGTGCTGCTTCTGCATCATCTTGTAAGTATTTATGATTAATATCATCGTAAACATCCCCTACGTGACTACCGATGACGACCTGATATTGCCCACCACTCTCTACTACGGTAATAATTCCCTTAGTCTGTTTGAGTAATTCGCTATTGGCCAGACTGCTATCTTTAAGTTTAAATCGTAAACGAGTCGCGCAATGGACCAGGCTAGATATATTCTCTTTCCCACCTATTGCGCTAACTATTTTCTCTGCCAGACTTTCGTATCTCATTAGACTTCCCCTTCATTTAATACGCTGAAAACAGCGAAAGACCGAATTTAAGGCAAAAAAAAACCTAATCCATCATCTACAATCGTCCTGGAATAAGGGGATCGTGACGTGATGGATTAGGTTTTGCCCGACGTCAGTCGCAACTAAGTCGGTAACAAGCCTATATCAGTTGGTCAAAAACTAATTACTCCTTGCGATACTTGCAAGTTATTAAATGTAATTTTGGTAAAAATGTGATGCTTATCATAAATACCTTGGGTAAGTGGATATGTTGCTGTGTCGTTGACTTTGTAAAAATAATGCCTTAGCCTGAAAGATAACATAATGAATATAGTGTACAGGAGTGTTACTGATAAGATCAGGCACAACCAGGTCACAAATATATTTCACCTATTTTATAGGCTTAGGTTGGCGCATATAATAGTTTATCCTGTAAGGTATCTCTTTTGTTAACGATAGTAAAACTCATAAATAATAATGTCGTTCTTGCCATTGATGAGAATAATAATGAAGTTATTCTAATGGATAAGGGCATAGGTTTTAATAGAAAAAAAGGTGATAGGCTGAATATTCAAGATGTTGCAAAAGTCTTCACTGTTGAAAAGAACGATAGAATTAATCAAATTATTGCGACTATTCCAGTCTCAGTTATAGAGCTAACCGAGAAAATTATCGCATTAGGGAAAGATCTTCTTGGCAAATCTCTCAACGATTCATTACTCATTACTTTGTCAGAGCATTTAAACTTTGCATTTGAGCGTGTGAGTAAAGGGTATCAGATTGGTAATGTCTTACAATGGGAGATCCCTCATCTTTACCCGTTGGAATATGAAGTCGGTAAACAGGCGCTTATCTATATTAATGACCAGATTGAAAAACCATTACCGCCGATAGAAGCCTCATTGATTGCCTTGCATTTTGTCAATGCTCAATATGAAGGGCAAACAATGGGAGATACATTAAAATTAACGAATTTGATTAATAAAACGGTTAAGCTCATTCATTACTATTTTCATGTTAACCTTGATACAACCTCGGTAAATTACTCTCGTTTTATTACGCATTTGCGCTATTTCCTGATTAGACAAAATAAAAATGAGCATTCTTCTGCGATTGAGGTGGATTTTTCTCTGCAAGAGTTGATAGAAGAAAAGTATTTCAAAAGCTACAACTGTGCAGTTAAGCTAATTAAATATCTGAGGGAGAAATACCAATGGAAAGTGCCCGATGATGAATTGATTTATTTAGTCATTCATATAGAACGGGTGGTTAATGATAGTTATAAGGGCAGAGAATGATAAGTAAATGGATCGTCAAATAAGTGTCAATCGCTAATGGTATTAGATGAGTATATTTATGTGATTTAGATTTTTTGGGTAACAGATTAGAGGTGGGGGATAAAATGAGAGATGAAGATTTTTCAAAAGAGATCATTAGATTTATTGGCGGACAAGAAAATATAAATAAAAGTTGGCATTGTGTTACCAGATTGCGTTTTAATATTATAGATGATAGTAAAATGGATATTGCTGCGATTAGAAAAATGCAGGGGGTTATTGGGGCGCATTTTCACAGCGGGCAATTACAAATAATTATTGGTAATAGAGTTGTTGAAATATTTAGTGAAATAATTAAGCAGTTAAAAGAAAATGAAGGAAATCATTATGGTCCAAAAAAGGGTTTCATTAGTCATATTCTTGACGTCATTTCAGGCATATTTGTTCCCATATTGCCAGCAATTGTAGGGGCGGGTTTACTTAAAGGCGGATTAATTTTTTTCTATATGATGGATTGGGTTTCAGAGCAGAGTAATGAGTATAAGTTATTATATATTTTTTCTGATACACCTCTCTATTTTTTGCCTGTTCTTTTGGCTTTTTCAGCGGCAAGAAAATTTAAAACAAATGAATTTATTGCCGCCACATTAGCGTGTATTTTAATTTATCCAACATTATCTGACCTTGTGAGCAGTTCTGGTGGCGAATATTTCAATGTATTTGGTATTACTATTCCCGCTATTCATTATAGTTATACTGCCATTCCAATTATTTTAGGGGTTTGGTTGCTCAGTTATATTCATAGATGGGTAGATAGGTTTATTCCAACGGTATTGAAAATAATATTTACACCATTATTGGTCTTATTAATTTCTGCACCTATTTTATTGATTGTTGCTGCACCGTTGGGAAATACAATTGGTTTGTATATTGAAAAGTGGCTTTTAATATTATTTTCCGTGGCTGGACCGTTTGCGGGATTATTGTTAGGTGGATTGATACCTATTTTAGTTATTACTGGGATGCATTATGCCTTTTTGCCAAGTGTTTTTGCTAACTTTAAGTCTCTTGGATACGATTTTATGTTATTACCTATCAGTTTTGCGAGTAATATTGCACAAGCTGGTGCGACATTAGCAGTCGCAATTAAAATTAAAGACAGGCAAATGAAATCATTAGCTTATTCATCTTCATTCTCTGCTTTTTTAGGCGTAACTGAACCTGCAATGTATGGCGTTACGCTTAAATTAAGAAAACCTTTTTATGCTGCATTAATGGGTGGAGCCGTTGGTGGCGCTATTATAGGTATTTTCTCTGTGAAAATATTTGCTTTTAGTGTGCCGGGATTGGTGTCATTACCTTTTTATATGCAAAAAGATAGCAATAATTTTATTTTTATTTTGCTTGGCATTTTTAGTAGTTTCTTAGTGGCATTTATATCCACTTTATTAATGAAATTAGAATCTAATGTTGATTCTATAGTATTAATAAAGCCATGCTTTTCAAAAAAGAAGAAAATCATATTACGTTCTCCGATGACCGGCACAATAGAATCTCTCTCAAGAGTACCTGACGATACTTTTTCTGAAAAAATTATTGGTGATGGTATTGCTATTATTCCTACCGAAGGTGTGGTTAAATCGCCTTTTAATGGTAAGGTTTCAATGATTACTCCGACTGGACATGCTATTGGTTTAATTTCCGATCAAGGAGTAGAGTTATTAATTCATATTGGTATTGAAACGGTAGGTTTGCAAGGCGCAGGATTTAATTTACAAATTATAGAAGGGCAGAGAGTGGTTGCCGGTGAGGTATTAGTTAATTTTGATCTGGAATTTCTTCAAGAGAATAAAATTCAGATTATATCGCCAATTATCGTCACTAATAGTGAGGAATATCACTCAATAATGCCGACTAAAAGAAGAAGAGTTATTGGATGTAAAGATGATTTGTTGGTTATTAATCGATGTTGATTTGTTTTCCAAGTAATTAGTGTATGTTGATAATATTCTTAATGCTTTTTTTTATTTAAAGATTGCGATATGACCAGTTTTAATACCTGTTAATTATTCATGCTGTTTTCTCGTTATTATTGTCTTATTTTATCTTTTCTGTCGAATTCTTAGAAATTATCTAGCTATATAAATTCTGAAAAAATATATTTTTCATAATATTAAGTCATATTGAATACTCATATTTTGAGGTGAAAAATTAAACAATCTACATTGACAATTAACCCTAAAAGGGCTACTTTTTATTGTGTAATAATATAAGGTAGCGGAATGGCCGCAGCCTGACATCCCTAAAAAGGAAGAACGATGAGCACTACTGAAATGACTACTGCTGAACTCGAAAAAATCCACGCTGAAATAGCAAAATTAATGGCAGAAACGACAAAGATAAATCGTGAGGCGACGTGGTATCCGATTGTTGTTGCTTCTACTCTTATTGGTGCGGTAGCGACTATCACAACTCTATTGCTCAAATTCATTTAATTGATTGGCCCCGTAAGGGGCTTTGTTCTGGAATACTTATGCGACTGATCGGCAATTATTCTCCTCCTACTACAGAAGATCTCATTAAACTCAAAGAAGAATTAGGTTTCACGGGAGAACAAATGGCCGATTTAGCGGGAGTTTCCGGTAACAATCAATGGAGAAAATACACGGGTGGGAAAATGCCACGTGTTATTTCTCCGCACATTCTATTTTATATAGCAACACAGTTAACACTATCAGAAGATGATTTAAACCGCATTTTGGCTAAGATGCGGGAAATTGGTGCTAATGTAAGATAAATAGGCACGCTCCACTTAACGATTTCCTCTGATTGATAATCTATTTTATTGAGATGTAGATCATCAATAGATCGGTTATAGCGAATTATTCTGGTCATAAAATCGATTTTTTTCGAAACCATAGCTAGAGTACCATTTAAGTCCGATCAGTTTCAGAGGTTAATCATCGTGACAGCAATTATTCGTCAATTCCTGAAATTAGAAGCGGCTGGAGGGCTTCTTCTTATCATCACTGCCATTATTGCGTTGATAATGGCAAACTCGCCATTACAGGGTATTTATCAGCAATTTCTTAATATTTCGGTGGCAGTACAATTCGCTGCACTGGAGATCAATAAGCCTTTGTTGTTGTGGATTAATGATGGCTTGATGGCGGTCTTCTTTTTGATTGTTGGTTTGGAAGTAAAACGGGAACTGTTGGAAGGCTCTTTGGCAGGGCGTGATAAGGCACTATTTCCGGTGATAGCGGCGATAGGTGGTATGGTCGCTCCGGCACTAATATATCTACTCTTTAATGGCAATGATGAGTTTACCCGTCAGGGTTGGGCTATTCCTGCGGCAACCGATATTGCTTTTGCCTTGGGTGTGATGGCGCTATTGTCTAAGCGAGTACCAACAGAACTCAAGGTTTTCTTGTTGGCACTTGCGATTATTGATGATCTGGGCGTTATCGTGATTATCGCTCTGTTTTATACCAAAACAGTTTCTCTTGTGGCGCTTGGATTGTCAGCGGCAATGATTGCTTTGCTGGTTTGGATGAATTGGCGCGGTGTCGAAAAAACATCGGCTTATCTGGCTGTTGGCACTATCCTTTGGGTTTGCATCTTGAAATCGGGTGTTCATGCAACACTAGCCGGCGTCATTGTTGGTTTTCTGATTCCTCTGCGTGGTCAGAATGGTCATTCACCATCTGAATTACTTGAGCACGGTTTGCATCCTTGGGTGGCGTATCTCATTTTGCCATTATTTGCATTTGCCAATGCAGGTGTAGCCCTGAATGGCGTTACGTTAAATGGTTTGACCGATATATTACCGTTAGGTATTGCTGTGGCTCTGTTTCTTGGTAAGCCATTGGGCATTTTTCTTTTTAGCTATATTTCTATTAAGATCGGATTTGCTAAATTGCCACAGCAGATTAATCTTAAACAGATATTTGCGGTTTCTGTTCTTTGTGGAATCGGCTTTACTATGTCTATCTTTATTTCAGGATTGGCTTTTGAAGGAGCGGATGAATCTTTCAGTGTCTATTCCCGTCTTGGCATTCTGATGGGTTCAACCATCGCTGCGTTTATAGGGTATGGCTTGTTACGAATGGTCTTACCAAAGAAAAAGTGATGGCAGAGTGGGGATAAATTCATTAACTTAGCCAAATGAAGTTCTACATTTTAGAGAAAATTTCTGGACTGACTCATCATTTTTGTATTTGCGGTACAACAACTCAAATTGTATCGCGGATACTTTATGTAGTGAAAAAACAGAAAATCACCGGGAGACGGTGGATTAGTAATGTATGGCTGGCGTTGTCTACCAGACGTAAGCGATACATAAGGAAAAACGTATGCGGGTGTCACATCTGAATTTTAATCATCTCTATTATTTCTGGCATGTTTGCAAGGAAGGATCAGTGGTTGGGGCGGCAGAAGCGCTTTATCTAACACCTCAAACGATCACAGGACAGATAAAAGCGCTGGAGGAGCGTCTGGGAGGGAAACTGTTCAAACGTCAGGGCAGGGGATTAGTGCCATCAGAGCTAGGACAGCTTATTTTCCGCTATGCGGATAAGATGTTTATGCTAAGCCAGGAGATGTTGGATATCGTTAATTACAGCCGTGAATCTAATCTTTTATTTGATGTTGGTGTTGCTGATGCACTGTCCAAACGTCTGGTTAGCCAGGTATTGAAAACGGCGGTTGTGGAACATGAACAGATTCATCTACGTTGTTTTGAATCAACCCATGAATTGTTGCTGGAACAACTCAGCCAGCACAAACTCGATATGATATTGTCTGATTGCCCGGTGGATTCTTCCCAACAGGAAGGGCTGTTCTCGGTAAAACTGGGTGAATGTGATGTGAGTTTCTTCTGCCGACAACCTATCCCGGAAAAACCTTTCCCGGAGTGTTTGGAGGAACGTCGCTTATTGGTTCCAGGGCGTCGCTCTATGTTGGGGCGTAAGTTGTTGACTTGGATACGTAATAAAAATCTTCAGGTTGAAGTACTAGGTGAGTTTGATGATGCTGCGTTAATGAAAGCGTTTGGTATGTATCATAATGCGATTTTCGTGGCGCCATCTTTGTATACCAATGATATTTTTACAGATAATGATATTGCCGAGATTGGTCGGTTGGATGCCGTGCAGGAAGAGTATTATGTGATTTTTGCTGAGCGAATGATTCAACACCCGGCTGTTCAAAGGGTATGTAATAAAGATTTTTCTGCGTTGTTTAATGTGCTATCTAAGAAGCGTACTTAAAAAATAATTGATAGTAACTGCAAACACAAAAAAACCGGCGCAGGCCGGTTTTTCAGTAACTCAAACGCAAATTATTACATTGCGTTGATTTGCGCTGTCAGATTAGATTTATGACGTGCTGCTTTGTTTTTGTGGATCAGACCCTTACAGGCGTGGCGATCGACAATAGGTTGCATGTCATGAAATGCTTTCTGCGCAGCTTCTTTATCGCCAGTAGCGATAGCAGCATATACCTTCTTGATAAAGGTACGCACCATAGAACGACGGCTAGCGTTATGCTGACGACGTTTTTCAGACTGTATGGCGCGTTTCTTAGCTGATTTGATATTAGCCAAGGTCCAACTCCCAAATATATTCTATCGAGGACAATTCAAAGGCCGAGGAATATGCCTGTTCAACCTTCTTTTGTCAATGGATTTGTGCAAATAAGCGCCGTTGTACCGCGGCAACTTGTTTCGTTGTGATGGCGCAGGATTTTATCAGTTTACTTAGTGGGAATACAGTCTTTCACAATAAAAATCTCATTGAATAGTCCAGATAGAAATAAAATGAATATTTTTCGGGATTCCTGCTCGTTTTTGTTGTATGAATCAGGGCTATTGATTTAAATCATCTTATGATGGTGGGTTAACCTTGAGCTTTGTACAAGGTATAATTTGGTAATTTCCAGGGTATTGAGCCAGCTATGGAGCTAATTCGCGGTATACGTAATATCCGGACATGTCACCGCGGTTGCGTGTTGACGATTGGTAATTTTGATGGTGTCCACAGAGGTCATCAGGCACTACTGAAACACTTAAAACACGAAGGGCAGCGTCTGGGATTACCAGTAATGGTCATGATTTTTGAACCACAACCTTTGGAGTTTTTTGCTAAGGGTAATGCTCCTGCGCGTCTAACGAGATTGAGGGATAAAGCCAAATATCTCGCCCAATGTGGAGTGGATTATTTATTATGCGTGAAATTTGATAGAAATTTTGCGGCAAATACGCCAGAAGCCTTTGTTTCACGGTTGCTGGTGGAAAAATTGGGTGTTAAGTTTCTCGCTGTAGGAGACGACTTTCGTTTTGGTCAATCTCGCAGTGGTGATTTTGCCTTTTTGCAGCGAGCCGGTGAGACATACGGCTTTGATGTGACCAGCAGTGAAAGTTTTTGTGATGATGGTTTACGGATTAGCAGCACAGCTATTCGTCAAGCACTGCAAGATGATGATTTGGTATTAGCCGAAACATTATTGGGACATCCATACAGCATTTGTGGCCGGGTCGTTCATGGTAAGCGACTAGGGAGCACTATTGGTTTTCCAACAGCAAATTTGCCGTTAAAACGATTAGTGGTTCCGGTACACGGCGTTTATGTTGTTGAAGTCTATGGTTTGGGAGACCAGCCTTTACCGGGTGTTGCCAATATTGGTACACGTCCAACAGTCTCTGGTCAGGGTCAACAACTTGAAGTACATCTAATTGATACCCAAATGGATCTCTATGGGCGTTATATTGATGTGGTGTTACGCAAAAAATTGCGTAATGAACAGCGGTTTGCTTCCCTTGATGCACTCAAGCAGCAAATTGCGAATGATTTGGTTGCTGCGAAGGAATTTTTTAAGCAGCTACCTGTGTCATGTATCTAGCGGAAAATTGGAATTGAGAATCGAATGAGTGACTATAAAAACACCCTGAATCTGCCAGAAACAGGGTTTCCAATGCGCGGAGATTTAGCAAAGCGCGAACCAGATATGTTAAAACGTTGGTACAAAGATGAGTTGTATCAGGTAATTCGTAAAGCAAAAGCCGGTAAAAAAACATTTATTCTGCATGACGGCCCTCCTTATGCGAATGGCAGTATTCATATTGGTCACTCAGTCAATAAGATTCTCAAAGATATTATTATTAAATCCAAAGGAATGGCGGGATATGATTCGCCATATATCCCTGGTTGGGATTGCCACGGTTTACCCATTGAGCTTAAGGTTGAGCAGATTATTGGTAAGCCGGGGGAAAAATTTTCCGCCGCTGAATTTCGTGCCGAGTGCCGCAAATATGCCAAAGAGCAAATCGAAGGTCAGAAGAAAGACTTTATCCGTCTGGGCATATTAGGTGATTGGGAACGGCCATATTTGACTATGGATTTTAAGACCGAAGCTGACATTATTCGCGCATTGAGCCGTATTATCGCTAATGGTCATTTGTTGAAAGGTGCCAAGCCTGTTCACTGGTGTACCGATTGCCGTTCATCACTGGCCGAAGCTGAAGTTGAGTATTACGACAAAATTTCGCCATCGATTGACGTGCGTTTTAATGCGGTTAATGCAGCTGCCGTTTGTGAGAAATTTGGTGTGCAGGCACCAGATCAACCGGTCTCTTTGGTTATCTGGACAACCACGCCGTGGACGTTGCCGGCTAACCGAGCGATCGCTTTGCATGCTGAATTTAGCTATCAATTAGTACAGATTGAGGGTGAATGCCTGATCCTGGCTGCTGATTTGGTAGAAAGTGTGATGCAGCGTGCGGGTATAACCTCGTGGGCAGTGCTAGGGAATTGTGCGGGTGCTGCGTTGGAGTTATTGCGCTTTAAACATCCATTTATGGGTTTTGATTCACCGGTTGTACTGGGTGATCACGTGACTTTGGATGCGGGTACCGGTGCTGTGCATACGGCACCAGGTCACGGCCCGGACGACTTTGTTCTCGGTCAGAAATATGATTTGGAAGTTGCAAATCCGGTTGGACCTAATGGTTGTTATCTACCCGGTACTTATCCTTCTCTGGATGGCATGTTTGTCTTTAAGGCGAATGATATTGTGCTGAATATCCTGAGTGAAAACAATGCATTGTTGCATTTGGAAAAATTACAGCATAGTTACCCCTGCTGCTGGCGTCACAAGACACCTATCATTTTCCGTGCCACGCCGCAGTGGTTTGTCAGCATGGATCAAAATGGTCTGCGTAAACAATCGTTGCAAGAGATCAAAGGGGTTCAGTGGATACCGGGTTGGGGTCAGGCCCGTATTGAGGCAATGGTTGAAAACCGTCCTGACTGGTGTATTTCACGTCAACGTACTTGGGGTACGCCGATGTCTCTTTTTGTCCATAAAGAGACGGAAGAGCTTCATCCACGTACTATCGAATTGATGGAAGAAGTTGCAAAACGTGTTGAAGTTGACGGTATTCAGGCGTGGTGGGATCTGGAGCCAGCCGAACTGTTAGGTGATGATGCGGCTAACTATGTCAAAATTTTTGATACGTTGGATGTCTGGTTCGATTCGGGATCAACCCACGCATCGGTGGTTGATGCTCGCCCTGAATTCCAAGGTAATGCTGCGGATATCTATCTTGAAGGCTCAGATCAGCACCGTGGCTGGTTTATGTCTTCCCTGATGATCTCAACGGCAATAAAAGGTAAAGCACCTTACCGTCAGGTGTTAACGCATGGTTTCACTGTGGATGGTCAGGGCCGTAAGATGTCTAAATCTATCGGTAATACCATCAGTCCGCAGGATGTCATGGATAAATTAGGGGCAGATATTCTGCGTCTATGGGTTGCTTCTACCGATTACACCGGTGAAATTGCGGTATCCGATGAGATCTTGAAACGCTCTGCTGATGCATATCGTCGTATCCGTAACACGGCGCGTTTCCTGCTGGCAAACCTGAATGGTTTCGATCCTGAACAGCATAGGGTTAAACCAGAAGAGATGGCTGTGTTGGATCGTTGGGCTGTGGGGCGTGCTCAAGCGGCGCAGGCGGACATTACCAAATGTTACGATAGATATGATTTCCACACCGTTGTTCAACGTATGATGCAATTCTGTTCGGTGGAGATGGGATCGTTCTATCTCGATATCATTAAAGACCGTCAATACACCGCTAAGAGCGATAGTTTGGCTCGTCGCAGTTGTCAGACTGCGCTGTATCATATTGCGGAAGCATTGGTTCGCTGGATGGCACCTATCCTCTCCTTTACTGCTGATGAAGTTTGGAATGAGTTGCCTGGCAAACGTGCTCAATATGTATTTACCGAAGAGTGGTACGACGGTTTGTTTGGTCTGGCCGCAGGCGAACCAATGAATGATGTTTTCTGGGCTGATTTGTTGGCTGTGCGTGGTGAGGTTAACAAAGTGCTGGAGCAGGCACGTGCAGACAAACATATCCGTAGTTCACTGGAAGCCGCAGTGACGCTGTACGCCGATAATGAATTGGCGGACAAACTGAATAGCCTCGGAGATGAATTGCGTTTTGTTCTGCTAACATCTCAGGTTGTTGTTGCAGATTATGAGCAGGCTGGTGAAGATGCGCAACAAAGCGAAATCGGTAGTCTGAAAATTGCTTTCTGCAAAGCGGATGGCGAAAAATGTCCTCGTTGCTGGCATTACGCTAAAGATGTGGGATTGGTGGCGGAACAAGCAGAACTTTGTGGCCGCTGTGTAACTAATGTTGCCGGTAACGGCGAAGAGCGTAAGTTTGCCTGATGAATAAACCCATTTGCTCCACCGGCCTTCGCTGGCTTTGGTTAGTTGTTGTGGTATTGATTTTGGATCTGGGTAGTAAGCAGCTAGTGTTGCAACACTTTCATCTGTATGAATCCGTTCCATTGATACCTTATTTTAATCTGACTTATGCCCAGAATTTTGGGGCGGCTTTCAGTTTCCTTGCAGAGAAAGATGGTTGGCAGCGTTGGTTCTTTGCATTCATTGCCGTTGCTATTTCAGTTGTACTGATGGTGATGATGTATCGTGCCAGTGCAAAGAAGAAACTGAGTAATATCGCTTATGCCCTGATTATTGGTGGAGCATTGGGTAATCTGTTTGACCGGTTGGTTCATGGTTTTGTCATCGATTTTATTGATTTTTATGTCGGTGATTGGCACTTTCCAACTTTTAATATCGCTGATATGGCGATATGCATCGGGGCTGGATTGGTTATCATTGATAGCTTTCTAAGCCCGGATGAAAAGACCATCAAAGTGGGATAAGTAATATGTCAAACCAGGTGCAGGCGAATAGTGCAGTTTTACTGCACTTCACTTTAAAACTGCAAGATGGCTCTATTGTCGATTCCACTCACACTCAGGGCAAACCTGCATTATTTCGTTTAGGTGATGGAACCCTTTCTTCACCTTTGGAACAGCAGCTTACTGGGCTAAAAGACGGAGATAAACATACCTTTACTCTGGCTGGTGAGAATGTATTTGGTAAACCAAATCCTGATCTGATCCAATATTTTACTCCGCGTGATTTTGCTGAAACGGGTATTCCTGAAATTGGCACTATAATGTTATTTACGGCAATGAATGGCAGTGAAATGCCGGGCATAGTCAAAGCCGTAACAGAAGAATCTGTGACTGTTGATTTCAATCACCCGTTAGCTGAGCAGAACGTCACGTTTGAAATTGAAGTGTTGGAAATTGATCCACGATTGGAGGAAAACCATGCAGATATTGCTGGCTAACCCCCGCGGTTTTTGTGCCGGTGTTGACCGTGCTATCAGTATTGTAGAGCGCGCACTGGAATTATATGGTGCGCCGATCTACGTTCGTCATGAAGTTGTGCATAACCGTTATGTTGTAGATAACCTGCGCAAGCGGGGTGCTATCTTTATTGAAGAAATTTCAGAAGTACCGGATGATGCGATTCTGATTTTTTCGGCACATGGTGTTTCACAGGCTATTCGTGCTGAAGCGCGTTCTCGCAATTTGACAATGTTGTTCGATGCGACTTGTCCTCTAGTGACTAAAGTCCATATGGAGGTAGCAAGAGCCAGCCGCAAGGGCAAAGAAGCTATTCTGATTGGTCACGCTGGACATCCCGAAGTTGAAGGTACAATGGGTCAGTACAACAATGCGGAAGGTGGAATGTATCTGGTTGAATCTCCGGAAGATGTATGGAACTTGAAAGTCAAAGATGAAGACAACATATGTTTTATGACTCAAACCACATTATCTGTTGATGATACTTCAGAAGTGATTGATGCACTTAATGCACGATTCCCAAACATCGTTGGTCCCCGTAAAGATGATATCTGCTATGCGACGACTAACCGCCAGGAAGCGGTACGGGATCTGGCGTCTGACGCCGATGTTGTCTTGGTTGTGGGTTCGAAGAATTCATCTAACTCTAATCGCCTTGCTGAGTTAGCTCAGCGGGTTGGTAAACCTGCTTACCTGATAGATTCCGCTGAGGATATTAAAGAAGAGTGGATTACCGGCATCTCTTTGGTTGGCGTAACTGCGGGCGCTTCGGCACCGGATATTTTAGTTCAGCAAGTTATTGAACGCCTGAAATATCTTGGTGCTGATTCCGTCCAAGAATTACACGGTAGAGAAGAAAATATTGTATTTGAAGTGCCAAAAGAGTTACGTGTTGAAGTTAAAGAAATTAGCTAAATTATCAATATATACCCTATGGATTTCAAGATGGATCGCGACGGCAAGGGAGTGAATCCCCGGGAGCATAGATAACGATGTGACCGGGGTGAGCGAGTGCAGCCAACAAAGAGGCAACTTGAAAGATGACGGGTATAAATAAGGATAAAGTATTGCAAATATTCTTTATTTAAAACATTTTATTTAAAACATTCATCTGACTGATCATTGTGTTAAATCAGGAAAAGGACTAACTTCATAGTGAGGGCTTATGGCTGATACAGATATTCGTGTTGCGATTGTTGGCGCTGGTGGGCGTATGGGACGTCAGTTGATTCAGGCCATATATCAAATAGATGGTGTTGCTCTTGGTGCAGCTTTGGAACGCTCCGGTTCTTCTCTGATTGGCGCAGATGCCGGAGAGTTGGCGGGTATTGGTCATACCGGTGTGACTGTTTGTGATGACCTGAAAAGTATCGTTGATGATTTTGATATCCTTATCGATTTTACCCGCCCGGAAGGAACGTTGACTCATCTTGAAATTTGTCGCCAGAACGGTAAAGCGATAGTGATCGGTACAACTGGCTTTGATGAGGCGGGTAAACAGGCAATTAAAGAGGCTTCTGCTGATATCCCGATTGTATTTGCCGCGAATTTCAGTGTTGGTGTAAATCTGGTGCTTAAATTATTGGAAAAAGCAGCGAAAGTGATGGGCGAGTATAGTGATATCGAAATTATTGAAGCACATCACCGCCATAAAGTGGATGCACCATCAGGAACAGCTTTAGCAATGGGGGAGTCCATTGCTCATGCTTTGGGGCGGGATCTTAAAGCGTGTGCTGTCTATGCCCGTGAAGGTTATACCGGTGAACGTGATCCGAAAAGTATTGGTTTTGCGACTATCCGTGCCGGGGATATCGTGGGTGAGCATACCGCTATGTTTGCAGATATTGGGGAGAGAGTAGAGATAACTCATAAGGCTTCCAGTCGGATGACGTTTGCAAATGGCGCGGTAAAGGCTGCTCTATGGCTAAGTGGTAAAAATAGTGGCCTTTTTGATATGAAAGATGTACTAAATCTCGATTTACTTTAAAAAGCTATTTTTGTAACTTATTGATATCGCATAATTAAATATTTTATTGTGCGATTTTTAATTTCTTTGTTTAATCCTATTGTTTTTTGGTTTATTTCTTCTATTTTTGTCTTATTTATAACCTTAATTTTCTGCTTTCTTCTCCTTTTTGTGATTATTTTCAACTTTTCATCTGAAAATCAAATCTTCTATGCTAATTACCATTTTATAAATTAACTTTATTGCTATTTTCAGTCTTATTTCATTGGTCTGTCTGGCGAAGTGTGCAAAAAAATAAGAAAAGTAACATTTTTTGTAGACAACTCTCCCTCTCATCATTAGAATGCGCGCAATTTGCCAAAATTTTGCCTAAAAAGCAGCTTTTGCATTGATTTTGAGGAATAAATCTGAATTAATATGCACTAATTGCGAGTAATTATTCTTTGGAGGGTGTTTTGATTAAGTCAGCTATATTGGTTCTGGAAGATGGAACCCAATTCCACGGTCGTGCCATAGGTGCGGAAGGGGCGGCAGTTGGGGAAGTGGTTTTCAATACCTCGATGACCGGATATCAAGAAATTCTCACAGACCCTTCCTATTCCCGCCAAATTGTCACTCTTACTTATCCCCATATTGGTAATGTCGGTGTTAACTCAGTCGATAAAGAATCACTAAAAGTACAAGCCCAAGGGCTAGTGATTCGTGATCTACCACTGTTGACCAGTAACTTCCGCTGCGAAGAAACGCTTTCCGATTACCTTAAACGTCATAATATTGTTGCGATAGCAGATATCGATACCCGTAAACTGACGCGTTTGTTAAGAGAAAAGGGTTCACTGAATGGTTGTATTATAGCAGGTAAACAGATTGACGCTCAGGTTGCACTGGAAAAAGCACAAGCGTTTCCGGGGCTGGAGGGGATGGATTTAGCAAAAGAGGTGACAACTAAACAGATTTATCCGTGGTTACAGGGGAGCTGGAAGCTGGCGGGGGGATTACCGGAAGATAAGCAAGAACAGGATCTGCCTTATCATGTTGTTGCTTATGACTTTGGTGCAAAACGTAATATCTTGCGAATGCTGGTGGATCGTGGCTGCCGCCTGACAGTTGTTCCTGCCCAGACATCGGCGGAAGATGTACTGAAACTGAATCCGGATGGTATTTTCTTGTCCAATGGGCCAGGAGATCCGGCGCCTTGTGGTTATGCAATCGACGCAATCAAAACCCTGCTTGAGACAGAAATTCCGATTTTTGGTATCTGTCTTGGACACCAATTGTTGGCGTTAGCCAGTGGCGCTGAAACGATGAAAATGAAATTCGGCCATCATGGTGGTAACCATCCGGTGAAAGATCTTGAATGTAATGTTGTAATGATTACTGCACAAAACCACGGCTTTGCCGTGGATGAAAAATCACTGCCGTCAAATTTGCGCGTTACTCATAAATCTCTGTTTGATGGCACGTTGCAAGGGATTCATCATACCGATAAACCTGCATTTAGCTTCCAGGGGCACCCAGAAGCTAGCCCCGGTCCACATGAGACTGCATCGTTATTTGATCACTTTATTGAACTCATTGAGCAGTATTGTCAGAAAAATAATCGTCATAACACCAAGTAATCAGGAGAAAATAAAATGGCAAAACGTACTGATATTAAAAGTATCCTGATCCTGGGAGCTGGTCCAATTGTTATTGGTCAGGCTTGTGAATTCGACTACTCAGGAGCACAAGCTTGTAAAGCGTTACGGGAAGAAGGTTATCGTGTCGTTCTGGTGAACTCGAACCCTGCTACTATTATGACTGATCCAGAAATGGCCGATGCCACTTACATTGAGCCGATCCACTGGGAAGTGGTACGTAAAATCATTGAAAAAGAGCGTCCCGATGCGATTCTGCCAACAATGGGCGGACAAACTGCACTCAACTGTGCGCTAGAACTAGAGCGTCAGGGAGTACTGGAAGAGTTTGGCGTTACCATGATTGGCGCTACCGCAGATGCGATTGACAAAGCGGAAGATCGCCGCCGTTTCGATATAGCAATGAAAAAGATTGGCTTGGAAACTCCGCGTTCTGGTATCGCTCATTCAATGGAAGAAGCGCTGGCAGTTGCTGATCAAGTCGGTTTTCCTTGTATTATCCGTCCTTCCTTTACTATGGGCGGAAGCGGTGGTGGTATTGCCTATAACCGCGAAGAATTCGAGGAAATTTGTGAGCGTGGCCTGGATCTTTCACCAACCAACGAACTCTTGATTGATGAATCTCTGATTGGTTGGAAAGAGTATGAAATGGAAGTTGTGCGGGATAAAAACGATAACTGCATTATCGTCTGCTCTATTGAAAACTTTGATGCAATGGGGATTCACACCGGTGATTCCATCACGGTCGCCCCGGCGCAAACGCTGACGGATAAAGAGTATCAAATCATGCGTAACGCTTCGATGGCGGTATTGCGTGAAATCGGTGTAGAAACTGGGGGATCTAACGTACAGTTTGCGGTGAACCCAAAAAATGGCCGTTTAGTTATCATCGAAATGAATCCACGCGTTTCTCGCTCTTCTGCGCTGGCTTCGAAAGCGACAGGTTTCCCGATCGCTAAAATTGCCGCTAAATTGGCTGTGGGCTATACCCTTGATGAATTGATGAATGATATCACTGGTGGTCGCACGCCAGCTTCCTTTGAACCTTCTATCGACTACGTAGTGACTAAAGTTCCTCGCTTTAATTTCGAGAAATTTGCTGGAGCCAATGATCGTCTGACAACCCAGATGAAATCTGTTGGTGAGGTGATGGCGATTGGTCGCACTCAGCAAGAATCTCTGCAAAAAGCATTGCGTGGTTTGGAAGTGGGGGCAACCGGTTTTGACCCGAAAGTCAGTTTAGATGATCCAGAAGCATTGACTAAAATTCGTCGCGAATTAAAAGATGCAGGTGCTGAGCGTATCTGGTATATCGCGGATGCTTTCCGTGCGGGTATGTCTGTTGATGGTGTTTTTAACCTGACTGATATTGATCGCTGGTTCTTAGTGCAAATTGAAGAACTCGTGCGATTGGAAGAGCAAGTAGCAGAGCAGGGCATTAACAGCTTGACGGCCGACTTCCTGCGCCATCTGAAGCGTAAAGGTTTTGCTGATGCACGTTTGGCGAAACTGGTCGGTGTGGCCGAAAAAGAGATCCGCAAACTGCGCCACAAATATAATCTGTATCCGGTTTACAAGCGAGTTGATACCTGTGCGGCAGAATTTGCCACTGATACTGCATACATGTATTCCACTTATGAAGATGAGTGTGAGGCTAATCCGAATAGTGACAAGCCAAAAATCATGGTATTGGGTGGTGGCCCTAATCGTATTGGGCAGGGGATTGAATTCGACTATTGTTGTGTTCATGCGGCCTTGGCACTGCGTGAAGATGGGTATGAAACCATCATGGTGAACTGTAACCCGGAAACCGTTTCAACAGATTACGATACTTCGGACCGTCTCTATTTCGAACCGGTGACTTTGGAAGATGTTCTTGAGATTGTGCGTGTTGAGCAGCCAAAAGGGGTGATTGTTCAATATGGTGGGCAGACTCCGCTGAAATTAGCTCGTGAACTGGAAATTGCCGGTGTTCCCATTATTGGTACCAGCCCGGATGCGATTGATCGTGCGGAAGACCGTGAACGTTTCAAACAGGCGGTAAATCGCCTCGGCCTGAAACAACCCGAAAATGCCACAGTGACCACGATAGAACGGGCAGTTGAGAAGGCAAATATTCTGGGTTATCCGTTGGTGGTTCGTCCATCCTATGTTTTGGGTGGCCGTGCGATGGAAATCGTATATGACGAAGTTGACCTACGTCGTTACTTCCAGACGGCGGTCAATGTCTCTAATGATGCCCCAGTATTGCTTGATTGTTTCCTTGATGATGCAGTAGAAGTGGATGTTGACGCTATCTGTGATGGTGAGCGTGTATTAATCGGCGGCATTATGGAACATATTGAACAGGCCGGTGTGCATTCCGGCGACTCAGCTTGTTCACTGCCTGCTTACACCCTAAGTCAGGAAATCCAGGATGTCATGCGTCAGCAGGTAGAAGAACTGGCGTTTGAATTGGGTGTACGTGGCTTGATGAATGTCCAGTTTGCTGTCAAGAATGACGAAGTTTATCTGATTGAAGTCAATCCGCGTGCGGCTCGTACTGTGCCATTTGTTTCTAAAGCGACCGGTTTACCACTGGCGAAAGTTGCGGCTCGTGTGATGGTTGGTCAATCTCTGGTTGAGCAAGATGCAACTCAGGAGATCATTCCACCATACTATTCAGTGAAAGAAGTTGTATTGCCTTTCAACAAATTCCCTGGTGTGGATCCGATTCTTGGGCCTGAAATGCGGTCAACTGGAGAAGTGATGGGGGTTGGGCGTACATTTGCCGAAGCTTTCTCAAAGGCACTATTGGGATGTAACGCCAGAATGCCGCAAAATGGTAGAGCACTTTTGTCCGTGCGTGAAGGTGATAAAGGCCGGGTTGTGGATTTGGCCGCTAAGTTGCTGAAACAGGGCTTTGAACTGGATGCGACTCACGGTACTGCGGTTGTGCTAGGTGAAGCGGGGATTAACCCTCGTCTGGTGAATAAAGTTCACGAAGGGCGTCCGCATATTCAGGATAGAACCAAAAATGGTGAATATAGCTATATTGTAAACACGACTGCGGGTCGTCAGGCGATTGAGGATTCCAAACTTATTCGCCGTAGTGCACTGCAATATAAAGTGCATTATGACACCACATTAAATGGTGGATTTGCTACAACAATGGCACTGAGTGCCGATCCAACTGAGCAGGTGATTTCTGTACAGGAAATGCATGCGATGATTAATAGTTAGTCTCTGACCAGACCCCAGCAGTGGCTGGGGTTATGATTTATTTATCCCAGTGCCACTTTGACACCTAAACCAATCAAAACAATGCCAAGTAGTTTATCGATGATCTTCTGAGCCTTAGCTAATCTGCGGCGTACCGGTGTGCTTTGGATCAATATGACTAACAGTGGCCAATAGATGACCGACAATCCCCAGATAATAGAGGCATACCACAATTTTTCGTTAACACCAGAATTGATATTTAGCAACTGAGTAAATATTGCCAGGAAGAATAACGTTGCTTTGGGATTGAGCAAATTACATAAAAACCCCTGCATAAACGCTTTTTTGAAAGTGATAATCTGTCGTGGCTGATTGTCTAGGAGAATGCTATTGCCTCCGCGAGAAAGCAAGCTATTGATCCCGATCCAAATAAGATAAGCCGCTCCGGCATATTTCATCAGATTAAATAGCCACGGCGTTGTGGTGATAACAATAGCCAACCCGGCGACACAGTAAGCCATATGACAAGTGATAGCGGCGATTAAGCCCGCAACTGTTATCATGGCGGCAGAACGTTGATAACGTATGGCATTTTTGACTACCAGAAAGAAATCGGGGCCGGGAGAGAGCATACCCAACGTTGAGATAATGATGACGACTAGTGATGTTTCCAGCATAATGTACCCTATGGTTAATATTAGCTTTGTTATTATTTTGATCAATAAATGTCTTAAGTAATAAACCAAGTATAAATTAATCTTTTGTACTTAAGAAAGCGTTGAGCCTATCGACTGGGTACATCCCTTTCCGTATAGTGTCATCAATTTTTATACTATTTGCCTATTAAGGTGGCTTAATGAATATCAGCTTGATCGCTGCTTTAGCTATGGATCGGGTTATCGGCATGGAGAATAAAATGCCGTGGAATCTACCGGGGGATCTAGCCTGGTTTAAACGTAATACATTGAATAAACCCGTTATTATGGGGAGGGTGACTTATGAATCCATAGGTCGCCCGTTACCCGGCCGACTCAATATTGTATTGAGTAGTCAGCTGGGTAATGACGAGCGTGTAACTTGGGTCAGTTCAGTTGATGAAGCACTGGCTGTAGCAGGTGATGCAGAAGAGGTTATGGTCATGGGTGGTGGTAAAGTTTATGGCCAATTTATTTCACGAGCGAGTCGTATGTACCTGACTCACATCGATGCAGAAGTGATAGGTGATACACATTTTCCTGACTATGAACCGGATGAATGGGATTCTGTATTTACTGAGTACCATGATGCCGATGAATTAAATTCTCACAGCTACTGTTTTGAGATTTTGCAACGTCGTCTCTAATTGATAGAACACGCCGATGAGCTTTTTTCACGGCGTGTCTGGCTTAATGCTGTTTTACTGCCGGTAACGATGATTGTGTAAAATATTGCTTATCTTCCCAACGCAACATCGTCAGTTGTCCTCCCCAACAACAGCCTGTATCTAATGCATAAAACCTTTCGGGTGTTCCCTGGCCTTCCAATGATGCCCAGTGACCAAAAACGATGGCATACTCTGATGGGATCTGACGTTCCAGTTCAAACCAAGGTCTTAGCGGCGCAGGCGCGTTTTCGGGCTTATCTTTGCACAACATGTCTAACTGACCATTTGGAAAACAGTAACGCATACGTGTCAATGCATTAGTACTGAAACGTAAACGTGCCAGCCCAGAGAGTTCTGGTGACCAGTTGTTTGGCATATCCCCATACATGGAATTGAGAAACAGAGGGTAACAGCTACTGTTGAGCATGGTTTCAACTTCGCTGGCACACATTTTGGCTGTTTCCAAATCCCATTGAGGCGTAATACCGGCATGTGTCATGAGCAGTTTTAGATCATCATCGAACTGTAGTAATGGTTGTTTACGTAGCCAATTAATTAATTCATCGGCATCTGGTGCAGATAGTAACGTATCAATTTTATCTTTAGGTTTATTACGGCTGATCCCGGCATAAACGCCCAATAAATGGAGATCGTGATTACCTAATACCATTCTTACGGCTGAACCTAACTGTTTAACATATCGGAGAACTTTAAGAGAGTTTGGGCCTCGGGCAACTAAATCCCCTGTTAACCACAATGTATCCTTTTTAGGATCAAAATTAGCATTCGTTAATAAAGCACGTAATTCACGGTAGCAGCCATGAATATCACCAATGAGATATGTAGACATAATCAATTAATTAGCGTTGGGATAGCCAGACGGAAAACCGGAATGGCAACGCGAAATGGTTCGCCATTGTGGTCAACCATTTCATAATGGCCTTCCATAGTACCCAAGGGTGTTTCCAATATCGCGCCGCTGGTGTAACGGTATTCGGTACCTGGCTGGATTATGGGTTGCTCACCAACAACACCTTCCCCTTGAACTTCCGTTTGATGGCTATCGCTATTGGTAATCAGCCAGTAACGATTAATTAACTGAACCAGTTCACGCCCAAGATTTCGAATAGTAATTGTATAGGCAAAAACGAAACGCTGTTGATCGGGACACGATTGGCTTTCTACATAAACACTTTGTACCTGAATAGAAACCCTGGGCGTATTAATCATAATTGACTCCTGTTATGACTGCATTTCAGGTTGTTCTGATAGCCAGTTTGCCATTTTACAGTACTGCTCAACAGAAATATTCTCTGCACGAGTGCTTGGATCGATACCAAGTTCTGTTAGCTGCTCTACAGTAAAAAGATCACCGAGGCTGTTACGGATAGTTTTACGCCGTTGGTTGAAAGCTTGAGTCGTGATCCGGCTCAGCATACGAATATTTTTGACGGGGTGAGGTATGCTTTTGTGCGGTATCAGACGTACAACGGCTGAATCGATTTTAGGTGCGGGAGTAAACGCGGTTGGCGGTACTTCCAGCACAGGGATAACCTGACAATAATATTGGGCCATGACACTCAAACGCCCGAAAGCTTTACTTCCGGGGCCAGATACCAGACGGTTTACCACCTCTTTTTGTAACATAAAATGCATATCATCAATAGCATCAGTATAGCTGAAAAGGTGGAACATTAACGGCGTGGAAATATTATAAGGTAAATTACCAAAGACGCGTAGCGGCTTCCCTCTTTGCTGAGACAATTCGCCAAAATTAACCGTCATGGCGTCTTGCTGGATGATGGTCAGTTTATCTTTTAATTGTGGATGAACTTGTAGACGTGCGGCTAAATCGCGGTCGAGTTCAACCACGGTCATTTTATCCATACGTTCGCCGACCGGTTCTGTCAATGCACCAAGACCGGGGCCAATTTCTAACACTGCTTGGCCGGGTTGTGGATTGATAGCGGCAACAATACTATCAATGACAAATTGATCGGTTAAGAAGTTCTGCCCGAAACGTTTACGGGCAAAGTGCCCTTGGTGGACTCTGTTATTCATTACTGTTTTGTATCATTTTAATTGCTAAATTTAATGCGGTGATAAAGCTTCCCACATCAGCTTGACCTGTCCCGGCCAGTTCCAGTGCTGTGCCATGATCGACCGAAGTCCGGATGAACGGCAGGCCCAATGTAATATTCACTGCTCTGCCAAAACCTTGGTATTTTAACACGGGTAATCCCTGGTCGTGATACATCGAGAGTACGGCGTCTGCATGTTGAAGATATTTAGGTTGAAACAAAGTATCTGCCGGTAAAGGGCCTTCCAGCACGATGCCTTCTGCTCTCAGACTGGCTAACGCAGGAATAATAACATCAATCTCTTCCCGTCCCATATGGCCGCCTTCTCCCGCATGAGGATTCAGACCGCAAACATAAATACAGGGTTTTGCCAGGCCAAACTTTGTTTTTAAGTCATGGTTAAGAATAGTAATCACTTCTCGCAGACTATCGAAAGTGATGGACTTTGGTACATCAACAATGGGTAGATGCGTGGTTGCTAGGGCAACCCGAAGTTCTTCTGTCGCAAGCATCATGACGACTCGTTGGCATCCGCTGCGGTCGGCAAAGAATTCAGTATGGCCGATAAAAGGCACGCCGGCATCATTGATATTCCCTTTATGAACTGGCCCTGTGACTAATGCTGAAAATTCCCCGTTTAAACAACCGTCACAAGCTTGTGCCAGTGTTTCGGTGACATATCTACCGTTTTCTTGATTCAATTCGCCAGCGATTGCGGGTACATGAAGAGGAACTGGCAGTATTGTCAACGTCCCGGCAGCCTGTGGTTCGGGGGTTTTGTCAGCAGAATATTCTTGTAGTTGCAAAGGTAAATTAAGTTGTCTGGCTCTGTCGAGAAGCAGGTTGGGGTCTGCGCAAGCGACCAATTGCATTGGCCAACTTTGTTGAGCAAGAGCCACTGTTAAATCAGGCCCAATCCCGGCAGGCTCGCCGGGGGTAATAACAATCGGTTTATTGTTGTGCATCGCTGCCATCTAAAATTTTCACATAAGCTGAGGCGCGTTGTTCCTGCATCCAGCTTTGTGCTTCTTCGGTGAATTTACGGTTGAACAACATACGGTAAGCACGATCTTTCTGAGCGACATCTGTTTTATCAACTTTGTGAGTGTCCAGCAGTTGGATCAGATGCCAACCAAAAGATGAGTGAACTGGCTGGCTGATTTCACCTTTGTTCAGTCGCATTAATGCGTCACGGAAAGCAGGATCGTAGATATCAGGGGTAGTCCAGCCGAGATCACCACCACGCAGGGCGGAGCCTGGATCATCTGAAAACTCTTTGGCGGCATCGGCAAAATCAGTTTTTCCACTGCGAATATCACTGGCGATTTGCTGCAACTTGGTACGCGCTTGATCATCGGTCATGACAGGAGAAGTTCTTAATAGAATATGGCGGGCATGAACTTCAGTGACGGCGATGGTTGGATTACCGCCACGGATGTCATTAACTTTGAGAATATGGAAGCCAACACCGGAACGAATTGGGCCAACAACGGCACCTTTCTGAGCTAATTGCAGTTGTTCAGCAAACAGAGTTGGTAACTCCTGAAGCCTACTCCAACCCATATTACCGCCTTTCAGCGCTTGTGGATCGGCAGAATAGGCGATAGCCAATTTACCGAAATCAACACCATGTTTAAGTTCAGACATAATTTTCTGCACTACCGTCATGGCTTTTTCCATTTGTGCCTGATCAGGATTTTCTGGCAATGGGATCAGAATGTGACTGATATTCAGTTCAGTATCGTTAGTATTCTGGCTGCTAATTTGTTTAACTAAGGCATCGATCTCTTGAGGCAAAATGGTGACACGACGGCGGACTTCATTATTGCGCACTTCTGCTATCAGCATCTCTTTACGGATCTGATCACGGTAAGTATCGAAACTCATTCCGTCAGCAGCAATGCGATGTTTCATTTGATCCACTGTGATGTGGTTCTGGGCTGCAATATTGGCAATTGTAGAATCCAATGCTTGATCAGGAATGGTGATCCCCATCTGTTTTGCCATTTGTAGCAGGATATTATCTATAATCAGACGCTCAAGGATCTGATGACGTAGCGTTTGTTCATCTGGTATTTGCTGGCCAGCATGTTGCGCATCCAGTTTGACAGATTGTAAGCGGTTATTGATGTCGCTCTCCAGTACCACCCCGTTATTAACGACTGCAGCAATTTTATCCATTTGCTGAGGCGCAGCTAAGGCAGTACTCACTGAAAACATCAATCCGAAAATGAGAGTTCTCCAGTTCTTCATACTTTTCCCATCATATGTAGGTTCCGCAATAGCGGATTTATCATGTTTAATATCAAAATGAAATCCATAGGGTATAGCATCAGAATGCACGTTGGTATGGCATGATGCCAGACTGCAACATTTTTTTGCTACCCAAACTATGATTGTTACTTAAGCCACGAAGTTCAAAGTTAAATGACCATTTGTTGTCATATTCGCTATTGTTGTCTTTCCAACCAACGATCTTACGTTCATAGCCAACGTTAATTGCCCAGCAACAAGTGTTGTACTGCAAACCCACTAACTGACTTGCTGGTTGCTGTTCTTTAGTATCGTAATAGTAAGCACCTACTAAACCCCAGCGATCACTTAACGGCCAACTTGCAACCAGACCAACTTGAGAAATCCCTTGCTGGAAAGCCGGAGCACTCTTAGCTGTAGCTTGGATATAATCTCTGTCAACAAAACGATAGTTCAACTGTACAAGTCGGTCTTCATCACGGCGATATTCTAGTACTGCATTTCCCATCGTTACGCTACTCAGGCGAGTATCGTACTGCATACCCCCTTTCAAGCCCCAGGAATCATTAATTTTCCAGTAAGTATCACCTGCCCAGGTCATCATGCCGGTACTATCTTTACTGTTGATGATGGTTTCTTTACCGGTGCGTGGACGTTCAAAGTAATAGATTTGACCTAATGACAGGTTAAAACGTTCAACCAAACCTTCATCATAAATACGGGTAGTGAGACCGGTAGTCACTTGATTGGCCGATGAAATACGGTCCAGGCCACCATAAAAGCGGTCACGGAACAGGCCGCTGTAGTCAGTTTGCAGTAAAGATGAGTCGAAGTTATTGATATTATCTTGGTCTTTGTATGGCACATACAGATACTGAACCTGCGGTTCTAGCGTTTGGGTGTAATTGTTGTTCAGATACGTTGAACGCTCAAATACCATTTTGGCTTCGCTTTTGAACTGTGGCAGAACCCGGTTAACAGATTCTTTATATTCAGCATTCTCGGTAGCTTTGGGAATATCCTGCTGATAGTGAGTCGCCATCAGCTTAACTTCATTATTCATACTGGCCCAGCCATTGGAGAGTGGCAGGTTAATGGAGGGTTCCAGATGCCAGCGGGTTGCTTCCGGGTTATTTTTACCTACACTGGTAAATTTCGCCGCCTGACCATAAACTTTAAGGTCAAATGGCCCCAGATCGTTTTTGTAATAATTCAAATCTAACTGAGGTTCTGCTCTGTAAGCTTTTCTACTGGTATCTTTAGAAAAAATTTGGAACTGTTTAGTTGATAGCGTGGCATTCCAGTTTTGTTGAGCATAGCCCAGACTGAATTTTTGTGTGGCATAGCCATCGGTGGTGGAACCATATTGAGAGCTGAAATCAGAAAAATATTCGGGATCACTGACTTTGGTATAGTCGATATTAAAACGCCATACCCTATCCATCACACCACTGTGTCTCCAATAAAATAACCAGCGATTATCACTTTCTCTGGCGGTACGTGTGTTTGCCTTTTTGTCTTTGACATACTGTTCGTCGTTATTCAGCCAGTCGAGAGCAAGGGTTCCTGTGCCTGCTTTGGTCAAGTAACGGAATTCATTATCCAGTTTTAAACCACGTTTACTGATATAGTGCGGTGTAATCGTGGCATCATAATTTGGTGCAATATTCCAATAATAAGGCAGCAGAAATTCAAAGCCGTCATTTTTGGAATAGCTGGCGTTAGGAATAAGAAAACCGGAACGGCGTTTATTACCGATCGGTAATTGAAGATACGGACTGTAAAATACGGGAACGTTAGCCACTCTGAAACGGGCATTCCATATTTCTGCCACTTCTTCTTCGCGATCAAGAATGACTTCGGAGCCGACAACGCTCCAGCTATTATTACCCGGCAGGCAGGAAGTAAAAGTACCGTTATCCAGAATGGCATAACGGTTTTCACCACGCAGTTTCATTTTGTCTGCGGTGCCGCGTCCTTGACGCCCGACCATCTGATAATCACCTTGATACATATCGGTATCTTTATTATTTAAATTAGACCAAGCGCGTGGACCTTTCAGAATAATCAGGGGATCATCATAATGGACATTGCCCGTTGCAGTTACGGTTCTTAACGGAACTTTATCTTCTGTTTGATCAAGTTGTACCTGATCGGCGGTCAGGGTTTTATTACCCTGTTTAATATTAACATTACCGATAAATTTAGCAGAACGCGGATAACCTGCGCGTGAATCATCTGCCAGAATATTGATAGGAAGTTGATTTAAATCGCCATTAATGATTGGCTGATCATAAACAGGTATCCCCAGCATACACTGCGCTGCGAGATCAGCATGTGCATGCTGACCATAAAGTGCGGCCCATACCGTTGTGGCCAGCAAAGTTGGATAACATTTCTTCATAGATATTTATGCGGTTCCGTCATCAGTGGCATTATGCCGGGCAAACCTCAAGAGACTAGCGTACTCGATGAATATACGCCAGTGTAAAGTCATACCTTTACTTATACCCGTCATCTTTCAAGTTGCCTCTTTGTTGGCTGCACTCACTCACCCCGGTCACATAGTTACCTATGCTCCCGGGGATTCGCTCCTTTGCCGTCGCGATGCATCTTGAAATCCATAGGGTATATCTTGCCGTTAGGCACAGAGCTGAATGAATAGTATGATAATGCAAAACTACACTCAGAGCATTGGTGAATTGAGGAGTATATGCATTATTGGGGAAAATTGCTTGGGCTGATCTTTGGTGTTGTGTCTGGAGCAGGCTTCTGGGGTATTGTCATTGGCCTATTTATTGGCCATATGCTTGATAGGGCCAGTGTACGGAGAAACCAAGGTTTTTTTGCAAATAATCAGTCTCGCCAACTGCTATTTTTCAGCAGTACTTTTCAGGTGATGGGCCATATTACTAAATCAAAAGGGCGGGTGACTGAAACAGATATCCGGCTTGCGAGCCAGTTAATGGAACGAATGCAACTTCACGGGCAAGCTAGGATTGCAGCACAGCAGGCTTTTCGTGAAGGTAAAGAGTCTAATTTTCCTTTGCGTGAGACACTAAGACAATTGCGTCGTGCCTGTTTTGGCCGGTCTGACTTAATTCGCATGTTTTTGGAGATCCAGTTACAGGCGGCATTTTCTGATGGTCAATTGCATCCGAACGAGAGGACGGTGCTGTTTATTATTGCTGATGAACTTGGGATCTCTCGTAACCAATTCGAACAATTCCTTGCCATGATGGAAGGTGGCCGCAATTTCGGTGATGGAGGAGAGTGGCAGCAACGGCAGTATGGCGATTATCAGAAGGCTGCGCAGGGGCCAACACTCGCGGACGCCTGTAAGGTGTTGGGGGTGCGTGAAAAGGATGATGCGACGACAATTAAACGTGCCTATCGTAGATTGATGAGTGAACACCATCCGGATAAGCTGGTAGCAAAAGGTTTACCACCGGAAATGATGGAGATTGCTAAACAAAAGGCCCAGTCAATTCAGGCTGCCTATGATCTCATTAAAAAAGAGAAGGGTTTTAAATAACCCATTTTTTATTTTTAAAAACATGTCACTAAATGTATAGGGGAATAATATCCCCTACGGCTGTTGAGTTTATTTTTTATTCCTCTAAAATATTAGAATATTTTATGTTTTATTTTGTTTTAACTTAGAGAGGAATGCAAAAAATGGCAAATATCCGTGTTCTTTTGGCTTGCTGTGGCTTGGCCTTGTGTCTGATATTGGCTTCATTGGATTCGGTTACCGTATTTGTCTATTAATTAAAAATCGGCTTTACACTGAAAATGCATTGGCGTTCCATAGACCGGATGTGTGATATATAATTCTTGTGCATGTAATTGCAGGCGAGGTGCCATTGCTCTTGCCTGCTGATGAGCGTAAAACCGGTCTCCCAAAATAGGGTGTTCAAGTGCTAGCATATGCACCCTGAGCTGATGTGAACGACCCGTTATCGGTGAGAGTTTTATGCGAGTTGCCTCATCTTCGTAAGCGAGTACTTCGTATTCAGTCTGGGCTGATTTCCCGGTTTCAAAACACACTTTCTGCTTTGGCCGGTTCGGCCAGTCACAAATCAGCGGTAAATCGACAAGACCCGTTTCTGGTTCCAGACGTCCCCAAACCCGCGCAATATAGGTTTTTTCCGGTTCTCGTTCACGGAACTGACGTTTCAGTTCACGCTCTGCATCTTTGGTCAGTGCAACTACCATTACGCCGCTGGTTGCCATATCCAGCCGATGAACAGATTCTGCCGCTGGAAACTGTTGTTGTATCCGCGTCATAATGCTGTCTTTATGTTCTTCTGCCCGACCGGGAACAGAAAGTAGCCCACTGGGTTTATTGACCACAATGATATATTGATCCTGATAGAGCACATGTAACCAAGGATCGGTAGGAGGATTATAAGCTTCCATTAAGGCTCCGGTAGCTGAATATCAGGGGAGGCGCGGGAATAGGGTTCTTAGTAAAGGTTACCCTATCCCGGACCAGCCTCCAGGTATTGCTAATATTTACTGGTGTGTAACGACAACAAGGCGAATAGCATCCAGACGCCAACTTGCCTGATTTAAGTTAAGCAGTGACTGTTGGCGATTGGTTTCAATGGATTCCAATTCATCATCACGAATATTTGGATTGACCGCCTTCAATGCTTCCAAACGGGAAAGTTCAGCAGCAAGATTTTCATCTGCTTCCTGTTTTGCTTGTTCAATCAATGATTTTGCCTGAGTTTCTACTAAACCTTCGGCCTGTTGCAAAATAGCGTGAACTTCTTTTTGTACCGCATTGACCAGTTTACTTGCAGTATGACGATTCACTGCATTAAGCTGGCGGTTAAAGCTTTCAAACTCCACTTGACCCGCCAGATTATTGCCTTTTAGGTCCATCAGTATCCGCAATGGCGTTGGTGGAAGGAAGCGGGTCAATTGCAGGCGTTTAGGGGCTTGTGCTTCAACTACATAGATCAGCTCTACCAGCAGAGTTCCAACAGGTAATGCTTTATTTTTCAAAAGGGATACCGCACAGCTACCTGTATCACCGGAAAGGATCAGATCCAACCCATTACGGATAATTGGGTGCTCCCAACTGATAAACTGGGCATCTTCACGGGACAGTGACTGTTCACGATCAAAAGTGATAGTACAACCATCTTTTGGTAATCCAGGAAAATCTGGGACCAGCATATGATCGGATGGTGTCAGTACTATCATATTGTCATTGCGATCTTCCTGATTGATACCAACGATATCAAATAGATTGAGAGAGAAGTTCACCAAATCAGTATCATTGTCATACTCTGAAATTTTTTCTGCCAGCCGCAAACCATGCTCGCCGCCATTGGAGTTCATTTCCAGCAGCCGGTCACGGCCTTGCTCCAGTTGCTGTTTGAGTTGCTCATGTTGCTGACGGCACTGATCAATAAATTCACCAAATTTTTCCTGCTCCTGGTTATTGGGTTTGGCAAGATAGTTCAGCAGAGTTTCATAATAGTGATCGTAAATAGTACGACCCGTTGGGCAGGTATGCTCGAATGCATCCAAACCTTCGTGATACCAGCGAATCAGGACTGCTTGGGCGGTATTTTCCAGATAAGGCACACTAATTTGGATATCACGGCTTTGGCCGATACGATCCAGACGTCCGATACGTTGTTCTAGTAAATCCGGATTGAATGGTAAATCGAACATCACTAATTGGTTGGCGAATTGGAAGTTGCGGCCTTCTGAGCCAATTTCGGAGCATAGTAATACTTGAGCTCCTTCTTCTTCGGAAGCAAAATAGGCTGCGGCGCGATCACGTTCAATCAGTGATAGACCTTCATGGAAAACAGCACCACGAATCCCTTCTCGCTCACGTAGTACCTGTTCCAATTGCAGAGCGGTGGTTGCTTTCGCACAAATTACCAGCACTTTTTCATGGCGATTTGCCATCAGAAAACCGAGTAGCCATTCTACGCGGGGATCAAAGTTCCACCAGGTAGCGTTTTCGCCTTCAAACTCTTGATAAATTTGTTCTGGGTAGAGCATATCCCATGCGCGTGCTTCCAGCGATTTTTTAGCGCCCATAATATCGGAGACTTTAATGGCGGTCTGATATTGGGATGGCAGAGGCAACTTTATCTGGTGCAATTCCCGATGGGGGAAGCCTTTCACACCATTACGGGTATTACGGAACAGAATACGACTGGTGCCGTGGCGATCCATCAGCATGGAAATCAGTTCACGTCGTGCAGTTTCACTTTCATCGCTATTACTATTGGCGGCTTTCAACAGAGGCTCAATATCCTGCTCACTAATCAACTCACCCATTAGGTTTAATTGATTATTATTAAGTTGTTCACCTGATAACAGCAGTGTGACAGCATCGGCAACTGGACGATATTTTTGTTGTTCGTCGATAAAAGTCTGATAATCGTGGAAACGGTTTGGATCAAGTAGGCGTAGACGGGCAAAATGACTTTCCTGTCCTAGCTGCTCTGGTGTTGCAGTCAATAGCAGTACACTTGGGATCTGTTCAGCTAATTGTTCGACAACCTGATATTCACGGCTAGGTGTATCCTCGCTCCAGGCCAGATGGTGAGCTTCGTCCACCACCATCAAATCCCAGCTGGCTTCAAGCATATGCTCAAAACGCTGTTTATTACGGCGGGCAAAATCCAGTGAACAGAGTACCAATTGTTCTGTTTCAAATGGATTGTCACTGTCGTGCCGTGCTTCGATATAGCGGCTATCGTCAAACAGGGCAAAGCGCAGATTGAAACGGCGCAGCATTTCTACCAACCATTGATGTTGAAGGCTATCCGGCACAATCACCAGAACACGTTCAGCACGACCGGCCAGCAATTGCTGGTGGATGATCATCCCGGCTTCGATGGTTTTACCCAAACCGACTTCATCGGCCAATAGAACTCTTGGTGCGTAGCGCTTGCCGACTTCATTTGCGATGTGAAGTTGATGAGGGATCAAGCTTGCGCGGATACCCCGCAAACCACTTTCAGCCAGTTTAAATTGTTCGCTTTGGTATTTACGGGCGCGAAAACGTAAGGCAAAGCGGTCCATACGGTCAATCTGACCAGCAAACAGGCGATCCTGTGGTTTGTTGAAGGTAAGTTTACTGTCAAGGAACACTTCGCGCAGACTGATATTTTCTTCCAGAGTATCAAGTCGTGTGCCTGTATAAATCAGCAGGCCATTTTCTTGTTGGATTTCATCTACTTTGAGTTGCCAGCCTTCATGGCTGGTGACAACATCCCCCGAGTTAAACATAACACGGGTAATAGGAGAATCATTGCGTGCATAGAGGCGGTTTTCACCGCTGGCAGGAAAGAGCAAAGTGACCATTCGTGCGTCCAGTGCAACAACGGTTCCTAATCCAAGTTCGCTTTCTGTATCGCTGATCCAGCGTTGACCGAGGGTAAATGGCATAAATTTTAACTCAGTTTCTGTTAGATAATGTTATTCATAGGTGGAGGACGACAGCTTTTTATTTGATCTAACGGAGATAATGGGTAGACAACAAGACACCCCGTCAATCCCCTTATCACTCGTCAAAGGGGCGATATGTTAATGGAAGCAAAGCCGGTCGTCACCTGCAAAAAATAGTAATTAGCCAAATAGTAATTAGCCAAAAGGCATTACCATCTGTCCGGTGAGTAAAGTTATAAAATCATCCTGTAAAAACGGCAGGATAGCATCAGCGATAGGCTGAAGTTGCTTATTGATATAGTGATCATAGTCTGGTGATGAATGCAGATTTTCCAGTGGTTCCGGCCCGGATTGTGTCATGACATAGCTTATCCACCCCCCATTTTGGTACTGCAAGGGCCGGTTATGTTGCAGATTGTATTCATCTGCCAGCCTTGCTGCCCTCACATGGGGTGGTACATTGCGCTGATAGTCAGACAACTTACGGCCCAACCTTTTACGGTAGATTAGTTTATCATCAAATTTTCCTTTTAGGGTACTGGTAACATAACCACGGATAAACTCTTGATAAGGCTGTTCATGAAAAATCAGTGAATACAGTTGCTTCTGGAAATTTTGCGCCAGAGGTGTCCAGTCAGTGCGTACTGTTTCCAGACCTTTATAGACCATGCGGTCACCACTCAGACCGGCATAACGCTTTTTACTGCCTTGTTCAGCCCCACGGATGGTTGGCATCAGAAAACGGCGATAGTGAGTTTCAAATTCCAACTCAAGGGTGCTTTTAAGCCCAAAATGTTCTTGCAGGTGTTTTTGCCACCATTGGTTAACGAATCGCGCAAGTTTTTTGCCGATACTGAGAGCCAGTTCTTCTTCATGCGCCTGTTTCAGCCATATAAAGATAGAATCTGTATCACCGTAGATAACTTGATAGTTTTGAGATTCAATCAGCTTTCTGGTCTGGAGCATAATTTCGTGGCCGCGCATAGTAATGGAAGACGTCAGGCGTGGGTCGAAGAAACGACAGCCCTCTGCCCCAAGAACGCCGTAGAAAGCGTTCATGATGATCTTCAATGCTTGTGACAATGAGGCGTTATGCTGTTTTTTTGCTGCGTCACGTTCATGCCAGATTTGCGTCACGATATCAGGCAGACAGTGCTGAGTACGGGAAAAGAAGGCATTGCGAAAACCGGGAACCGCATGCTCGCTGTCCGGCTGTGCCAGACCTTCCACCATACCGACAGGATCGATAAGAAAAGTGCGGATAATCGAGGGATACAGACTTTTATAATCCAGCACTAGCACTGAATCATACAAGCCGGGGCGAGAATCCATCACGAAACCACCGGGGCTGTTATCTTCAGACTTCCCGCCTGGATTTGGGGCAACATAACCGATGCGGTGCATTTTTGGCATGTAAAGATGGGTGAAAGCGGTGACTGAACCGCCACTGCGATCTACGGCGAGACCGGTAACTGTTGCCCTTTCCAACAGGAACTTCATTAAGTGGGTTTTATCGAAAATCTGGTTTACCAGAATACAGTCTTGCAGATTATATTGTGCCAGTGCGGGCTTATCTTGCTGGAAACGGCGGTCAATCTCATCCATACGCTGATAGGGTGTATCAATGGCTTTGCCTTCGCCCAATAGTTCTTGCGAGACATATTCCAGACTGAAAGAAGGAAAATTCCAGGTAGCGGTTTTCAGTGCTTCAATACCATCAATAATCAACCGACCGGCCGTGGAAGCGAAAAAGTGCCCCGGTTTAAAGCCGTGCTCCCGCCACTCCAGTAACCCTCCGGCCCGTCCAAATTTCAGTGGAACACCGTAACGTTCAGCATGTTTTTGTAAAATCCGCAGATCGAACTGAATCAGGTTCCAGCCAATAATGGCGTCAGGGTCATATTTTTCCAGCCACTCGTTGAGTCTTTCCAGCATTTGCGGACGACTTGCTACATATTCCAAATCAAAATTTACCGGGTGCTCATTACCGTTAGCAGGGCCAAGCATAAATACTTTTTGCTGATCACATCCTGCTAATCCAATGGAATAAAGTTCTCCATGCTGGCTGGTTTCAATATCCAAGGATACCCATTTCAATGTTGGGCGATAAGCCGGGTTAGGTTTTATCTGATAGCTACCATTAGGTGCCTGACTGAACCAGATGGGAGCAGTGATAAAACGTTCCATCATAAACCTGTCTGGTGGACGGATATCTGCTTCATAAACCTGAATTTCCTGTTGCTGTAGCACTTTCTCAATCCGTTGTAATTGGCGATATTGCTGGCAATAAAGCGCGGCAACAGGCTGGCGATTGAAATCTTTCAATGAAAGTGGGCGGAGATGGTAGTTGCGCTCTTGCGCCAGAATTTTTTCCACCTGCGGCATATTAGCTTGCAAGATAAAAGCAACAGCTTGTTGGTGAAGAATTTTTATATGACGTGGCCCCTGATCTGTCACCAGCCAGTATTCCACCTCAATACCCGAGGGAGTATCCCGCCAATGGCGTGTCAGTATAAAACCTTGTTCAGCATGGTTCTGTTGCATATAGAGGCAGGCGCTTATATTTGTTGAAAATAACTATATCCGTCATCTTTCAAGTTGCCTCTTTGTTGGCTGCACTCACTCACCCCGGTTTCATAGTTATCTATGCTCCCGGGGATTCGCTCCCTTGCCGTCGCGATGCATCTTGAAATCCATAGAGTATACAATTATAGCATTAAATCATGGTTATTTATACAGTTGCCTAATCTCACTATATTGTGATGTAGCGCATAAATGATAATCGAAACATTGCCGAAACTATCTCTTTATTGCAAAGAATGGAAAATAAAATAGCTCTAATGAGATAGGCAGGTATTATTGAATATATCTATAAGAGTATAGTCGTAGAAAACGTATTTCATTCGTTATTAGTAATATGTTTTTAATATTATCTAGCTTTATTCTTAATTGTATTTATATAATTACATACTACCAAGAATTAAAGTTACAGTAATGATGGATAATAACGTAGTCCATGTGATAATAGATGCCATTGCCTCATGGTCACCACCCATTTGTCTAGCTAATATATAAGCATTGCCGGCATAAGGTACGGTGGAATATAGAATAGTAATATTCGCAGGCATGCCTGACGAACCTAAATATTTAATACTCTAAATAACTATTTATTTAAATTGTTAAAAATCATGGTTATTAAAATGTGGTTATTATTAGTAGAAAAATTGTTTGGGAATATTTATACCCTATGGATTTCAAGATGCATCGCGGCGGCAAGGGAGTGAATCCCCGGGAGCATAGATAACTATGTGACCGGGGTGAGTGCAGCCAACAAAGAGGCAACTTGAAAGATGACGGGTATAGATCTTATCTGACGAGTAACCCATCCGGTAACGTTCGAGAGAGTGGCTGGCTTTATGGGTAGGAATAAAGTGTTCCATTTTACGAAAATTCGTCAGAGATGAGTTATGGATGATAATCTACTATGGATAATTCCTATTGAGATAGGTTTTTATATTTCATAACTTAACCAGAGCTATTTTTCTTATCTTATCTAACAATAAAACATAAATCTAGCGTAGTAAGTATAGAACCAATAAAGAACAAAGACAGCGGAAAAAACGAAGTAAATCACAGATCTGACTTTGTTTTTTTTAAATAAAACGAATGACTTGTAGAAACATGCAATATAAAAAGGGAGAAGCGGAGTTAAAATAAATAAAGGAGTTATTATATCAATGCCGCCTTCTTTATATTGCCAAAGTTCACAATCAACATAACCAAAATCGAAATAAGGCTCCTTAATATTAAAGGCAAATCCGTTAATAATAAGAAAAGATAAGAATGACAATACTACGAATGTTATAATGTCTGTAAATTTTATTTTCATTTTTATCTATTTAATAAATTATCTATATGATCTAGTCGATTATATACAGCTTCTCCGTATGAGACCCATTCATCTTCAGCTAATGTCCTTTGCTCTTTTGATTTGTAAATTGCTTTAATAAAATCGTCTTTTTTTCTTGTTATTCCTCGATTATATCTAGAACCCACCATAATATACTGTTCTTTTGTTAAGTTTCTAGTATCTGCATTAGGATAATCATAGAGAATTAAATATTTTAAATGTCGAGCGACCATTTTAATATTAAATTCATCAAGTTGTAGGCAAGTTGCAATTTCTAACTGATCCCTAGTGGTTAATGTGTTTGAATCAAACCCCATCATATCGGCTACATGTCTTATCTGCATTGCAACTATACCAGTAGAGGTTTCATTTGAACCTTTATGGCGAGTTTTATTAATATTAAAAACCTGCTCGTTCCATTGCCTCATTGCAATAGTATTTAATTTCCACATATCCGGTTTACCGCCTGCTTCTATTCTAGAAACAGCAGCCAAAAGATTCGTTGGTATTTGTTCTAAATGAGAATATTTTAAAATAAGTTGCTGATTATATTTAACGTATGCATCTTTATAACTGTCTATATATCTATTTTTGTTTCTTAGAAGATGTTTATCGACTTGCCACATAACAAGATCAAGTTCATCCCATCGCCTAAAAGATGGCCTGGAACTTGGGTTATATGTACAAAAATTATTACTTAATACCCTGTCACGCAATTTATTCATTCTTAATAAACCTCATCATCTCTGATGCTATAAGCAGAAGTACCAGCAATGTGATGACTCCACGTTATATTTTGATAAATGACAGAGATACTCTCTTCTGGCTGATTTTCTGCATGAGTTAAAGAGTGGGGGTAATTAGTATTAAAAGCATTTATTTTTGCTTTTGTTAATTCTATTGAATAAAACTTTTCTTGAGCACCTTCTGATGAAGTTCTATAAAAATCTAACAGGATATGAAGTTCTTCGTTGTTTGAAATTGCTAGTCCAAGTAAAGGAGAGGATTTATCGATGGGTTTTATGATATTAAAAGGATGATGGCTTACATGTTGTATTCGAGTTAAAGAATGTGTAGCGGAGTAAACTAGTATTTGATCCCTGTGGTTCTCTTGATATTTATTACCAATAGAATCAAAAGTAGAACAGCCTGCTGAAATTAACCCTTGGTTCTTTCCTTTTATGGTCGCATAAATCAAATTAGACATTATTAAATCCTTTATGGAAAATTAACACATAAAAAACACTTATAACAAAAAAGATTTATATTGCCCAGTTTTATTTTTAAAATATAGACTTTGGTCACAGAAGGAAATAATCGAAATACTAAGCTATATCCTATGGATTTCAAGATGCATCGCGACGGCAAGGGAGTGAATCCCCGGGAGCATGGATAACTATGTGACCGGGGTGAACGAGTGCAGCCAACAAAGAGGCAACTTGAAAGATGACGGGTATATATCCTGTTCCCGTTTATTTTGATAGCGATGACATTAATAACACTTAAATAGAAGCGACTTTCCTCCCCAAAATAGCAGCTTCAGAAACAGTACCGGCAACCAGTGCATTTGTTGAACCGTCATAATGAATATTGCCATCAACAATTAATAAAGCGCGATCAGCTATACGAGCGGCATCATCCAGATTATGGGAAACCATCAGTAATGTAAGTTGGCGTTCATGGCAAACTTGTTCCAGTAATACCAGCATTTCATTACGCAGTGCCGGATCTAGGGCTGAAAAGGGCTCATCAAGTAATAAAATCGGTTGCTGGCGTACTAGGCAACGAGCTAATGCTGCCCGCTGCCGTTGTCCACCAGAAAGTTGAGCTGGCAGACGTGTTAGACAATTTTCCAACGAAACTTGAGAGACTATTTGCTGTAGTGTCTGTTTCTGCATGCTATTAAGGCGTAATCCGGGATGTAAACCTAGCCCGATATTTTGCTCAATTGTCAAATGAGAGAAGAGATTATTTTCTTGAAATAACATGGAAACCGGGCGTTGAGCAGGTGACGTACTGGTATGATTTTCCCCGTTCAGCCATAGGGAGCCTTTTTCTGCTGTTTGAAAGCCGGCGATTAAGTTCAGGAGTGTACTTTTACCCGCCCCACTAGGGCCTAGGATTGCGATACGTTCTCCGGCCTGAATTTGCAAGTCAAAGCGCATCACCAGATGTTCATAGCGGTAAGTCAGATTTTCAAGTTTGAGCATTACGTGGTCTCGGTAAGCGTTCAAGTAAACTAAACAGCATAAAACATAACAATAACAGCAATAAAGCAGTGATCGCGCCATCCTGACTACGATAAGCCCCAATTTGCTGATAGAGGTAGAAGGGCAGGGTACGGAAATCTTCATTACCAAACAGCGCGACAACGCCAAAATCTCCAATGGAAAGGACACAAGCAAAGGCCAGCGCTTGTGCCAGCGGAACTTTTAGTGCTTTTAGTTCAATCCAGCGCAGTCGGTTAATACCTTGAATATTCAGGGAGCGACACAGTGGATTATAGCGAGCCGCCAGATCTTTCATTGGATTATCCAGAACTTTCAGTGCATAGGGAATTGCCATCAGTGCGTTGGTTAAAATCACCAAACCGTAGGGTGAACGGGGCAGGCCGACGGTATCATTGAGCAACAGAAAGAATCCTGTTGCCAATACAATGCCTGGCATAGAGAGGATTAACAAACCACTCATCTCCATTGCTTGTCCCCAGTGAGGAGAATAACGCAGGTACAGCTCACGGCTGCTCCACAGCAGCATCATAGTGAATAAAACACATAATAACCCCGCGCCTAAAGCAATCACCGCTGAGGTGATAAATGCTTGCCACAATGCAGGCTGGCGCAATACGTTAAGCAACCCGCTGTTAAGGCCATCCACGACAACCGCCAGCAATGGTGGCACGAGTAGTAATAATGCTGTGATAATTAACAGGCTGTCGCAGATTTTTCTCAACAAAGTATCCTGTGGATTACGCCATTGCTGTTGGTTGCTGTAGCCGACAGATAGAGCGCTGCTAAGTTTCTGACTGAGGAGCACAAGGCCAAGGCAGCAGGTAATCTGAATTAACGCCAGTAACGCGGCACGGTTAAGATCGTAGTCATAGCTTAACGCTTGATAGATTGCCAGTTCGACAGTTGTTGCAGCAGGTCCTCCACCTAACGCCAGCACAGTAGCAAAACTGGCGAAACAGAGCATAAAAATCAGTGCGCCAGTGGGCAGGATCTGGCGGCGTAGATAAGGCCATTCAACAAAACGGAAATGTTGCCATTCATTCATACCTAGCTGCGCCGCTAATTGCCGTTGTTCCACTGCAATGTTTTCCAGCGATTGCAGTAAAAGCCGTGTTGCCAGTGGCATATTAAAGAAAATATGTGCCAGCAAAATGCCTGGTAAACCGTAAGGGATGAAATGGTAATCGATGTCGATCCATTGGCAGAACTGAGCCAGCCAGCCGGCTCTGCCATAAACCGTCAGAATGCCGAATAGAGCGACTAGCACGGGCAAAACCAGCGTCATAGCGCACAGGCGCAGAAAGAGGGTTCGGCCTGGAAAATGACGGCGATAGAGTGCCCTGGAAAGAAAAATAGCCGGAATAACAGAAAATAGTGCTGATAAAAAGGCTTGCCAGAATGTGAAGCGTACCACGTGCCACAAATAGCGATCTTCTATCAATAAATGCCAGTCACTTGCAGGTGAATTAAACCAGAGCGTTCCGAATGCCAGTAAGGCGACCAACAGTAAAAAACCGGCGGCAATCGCCCCCGGTAACAGCCATCCGGCTATCAGCGGCTGACAGCGCTTTGCCATGTACGAATCCATTGGTTACGGTATTTTGCGACTTCTTCCGCGCGATATTGAAGAGATTTTGCGGGTATGGAAAGCTGCAAATATACTTCCGGGAGTGGGATATCAATGACCGGATACATCCAGTTGGTGGTTGGAATTTCCTGTTGGAAAGTTGGAGTCAGCATAAACTGCATAAATTTCTGGGCAAGTTCCGGTTGCTTGCTGGAGGCCAGTTGTGCGGCCACTTCGATTTGAAGGTAATGACCTTCACTGAATGTAGCCGCAGCGTAATTGTCATTCTTCTCAGATAACAGGTGGTAACCCGGTGAAGTGGTGTAACTCAGCACTAAATCGCCTTCTCCTTTGAGGAACAGACCATAAGCTTCGCTCCAGCCCTTGGTAACGGTCAGCGTTTTCTTTGCCAGTTTTTGCCAGGCTTGTGGGGCATCATCACCGTAAATTTTCTGCATCCATAACAGCAAACCTTGCCCCGGTGTGCTGGTGCGAGGATCTTGGTAGATCACTTTCCAGTTATTGTGGCTGTTGATTAGCTCATCCATGCTTTTTGGCGGGTTTGGTAAAGTCTTTTTGTTGTAAATGAAGGCAAAATAGCCATAGTCATAAGGAATGAATACCTTGTTATTCCATGACACCGGCAGTGTCAGTTTGCTGGTATCCACTTGACTTTCGGTAAACAGCCCCGTTTGTTGGGCTGCTTGAATCAAGTTGTTATCCAACCCAAGAATAATATCGGCAGCAGTACGCTTGCCCTCCATTCTTAGGCGATTGAGCAAGGAAACACCGTCTTCCAGAGCAACCAGTTTCAGTTCACAGTGACATTCAGCTTCAAACGCTTTTTTAATTGCGGGTCCGGGTCCCCATTCAGTGGCAAAAGAATCATAGGTATAGACCGTTAATACTGGCTTGGCCTGTACAATTTGACTTAATAGCAACGCAGGAGCTGATAGGACTGTCAGTACGATTAATTTGGAAAATAACGTCTTAAACACTTTGCTCTCCTTAAATTAAGAGGATTGGCAAAGGATTTGAGGAAGCGCTAAACGGCGAGATAACGTCTGTGAAATAGTTAGCAGCTCAAATCCCTACGCCGGTATTAGCCGGATCAGGTTCGGCGGGTTTACTCTCAGCAAGGCTGTTTTAAACAGCCAGCACCCCGTTGAGATGGCGCTATTGTAGAGATTTAGCTAGCGACTGCAAAGTCCAATGATAGAGGTTTACCACTTGAGGGTAGTGTGAAACAATTAGTCATCTTTCAAATTTAGTTTATCGAGGTAGTCTGGTGATCGATGATGATGGCTACCGCCCGAATGTAGGAATTGTAATTTGTAATCGGCAAGGCCAGGTTTTGTGGGCCCGGCGTTATGGGCAGCATTCCTGGCAATTTCCTCAAGGGGGAATTAATCCGGGGGAATCACCAGAACAGGCTATGTACCGGGAACTGTATGAAGAAGTGGGGTTAGGTCGGAAAGATGTACGCATTCTGGCCTCTACTCGTAATTGGTTACGTTACAAATTACCCAAGCGTTTGGTGCGTTGGGATACACGACCTGTCTGTATTGGTCAAAAGCAGCGATGGTTTTTATTACAACTGCTCTGTAATGAAGAAGATATTAATGTGCAACACAGTAATACCCCGGAGTTCGATGGTTGGCGTTGGGTCAGCTATTGGTATCCTGTTCGGCAGGTAGTCTCTTTTAAGCGTGATGTTTATCGGCGCGTGATGAAAGAGTTTGCTTCGGTTGTAATGCCAATGCAGGAAAGCGTATCTCTGCCACGTTCTTCGTATTTTTACCGTCGCAAAAGAAGTTAGGTGAGTTCCATGCTCATGCGTTTACGGGAAATTGTTGAAAAAGTTGCTATGGCAACCAATCTGGCCGAAGCGCTTGAGCTATTGGTGAACGAGACCTGTCTGGCAATGAGCACGGATGTCTGTTCTATCTATCTTGCTGATCATCAACGGCGGTGTTATTACCTGATGGCAACCCGAGGGTTGAGAAAACCCCGAGGAAGGACTATCAGTTTGGCTTTTGGTGAAGGAGTTGTCGGGCAAGTTGGTCAATTGTCTGAACTGATTAATCTGGCGGATGTCCGCAGCCATCCAAGTTTCAAATATTTGCCTCAAGTTAAAGAGGATAGCTTTCGCGCTTTTTTGGGCGTTCCCGTGGTTTACCACCGTCAGTTGCAAGGTGTTTTGGTCGTTCAGCAGCAGGAACAACGCTTGTTTAATGAAACCGAAGAGTCCTTTATGGTGACGCTTGCGACACAACTCGCGGTGATCCTTGCTCAAGCTCAGACTAAAGGCTTGTTTGGTCGATATCGGCAGACCAGAATTAAAGCATTGGCCATTTCCAATGGCATCGTGATGGCTCAGGGATGGCAAGATTGCTCCCAACCCTCACTTGACCAAATTTTTGAAGCCTCAACCCTTGATCATGCAGCAGAACGTTCTCGTTTAATTCAGGCACTGGAAGATGCAACAGCAGAATGTCGTCGGCTCAGTAAACGTTTTACCGCGGGTTCTCAAAAAGAGAGCGCCGCGATTTTTGATCTTTATTCCTACCTTTTGAATGATCCCCAGTTGAAACAAGATCTGTTCTCCTGTGTTGAACAGGGCTCTGTTGCGCAATGGGCTGTTAAACAAGTTATTGAGAAATACGCAGAACAATTTTCCTGCTTGCAGGATGCTTATATGCGGGAAAGAGCATCAGATTTACGGGCACTTGGACAGCGATTATTATTTCATCTGGATGATTCACTTACTGCCAGCCATCAATGGCCTGAATGGTTCATTCTGGTTGCAGATGAACTGAGTGCTAACCTATTGGCAGAAATGCCGCAGGAAAGATTAGCAGGGGTTATTGTTCGTGATGGCGCCACTCATTCACACTCTGCCATATTGGTTCGAGCAATGGGTATTCCGGCCATTATGGGGGCGGATATCCAGCCGGAACTCCTGAACAATCGTATGCTAATTCTTGATGGTTTCCGTGGGGAAGTTTTCATTGAACCTGAGCCACTGATTTCGCAGGAATATAAACAGATTATCGAAGAAGAAAAAGCACTTAGCAGACTGGCTGAGGGAGATGTTGAGCAGGAAGCACGGTTAAAAAGTGGCGAGCGCATTTTGGTTCAGCTTAATGCGGGTTTGAGCCTGAAATATGAGTTGCGGATCAGTAATAGTATTGATGGTGTTGGACTCTATCGCACCGAAATACCCTTTATGCTGCACTGTGGTTTCCCATCAGAAGATGAACAAAAAGCGCGTTATCAGGAGATGTTACAATTATTTCCCGATAAGCCAGTGGTATTGCGTACACTTGATATTGGTGCGGATAAACAACTGCCTTATATGCCGATCAGCGAAGAGAACCCTTGTTTGGGATGGCGTGGTATACGAGTGACGCTGGATCAACCGGAGATTTTTCTTATCCAACTGCGGGCAATGCTCCGAGCTAACGCTGATATGGGTAATCTGAAAATCCTGCTGCCAATGGTAACAAGTGTAGAAGAAATTGATGAAGCTAAGCGATTGGTAGACAGAGCGAAAGAGGAAGTCGAGCAAATGTTGGCGCGCCAAATATCTATGCCTCAGCTCGGTGTCATGATTGAGGTTCCTTCGATGATTTTTCTGTTGCCACAACTCAAAAACAGAGTCGATTTTGTGTCTATTGGCACCAATGACCTAACACAATATCTATTGGCAGTGGATCGGAATAACACTCACGTCGCTTCTCTTTATGATTGCTTACATCCGGCGGTGATTCGAGCATTAAAACTGGTATTTGAAAATAGCCAGCGGGCAGGTCTTACGATCAGCATTTGTGGTGAAATGGCAAGTTTCCCTATGGGAGCGCTATTATTGATTGGTCTTGGCTATCGCAGTTTGAGTATGAGTGGTTGTAGTGTGCCAAGAATTAAGTATTTATTACGTCATCTGGAGTTGGCTCAGGTTGAAAAATTAATGACCGAAATACTACAAGCTGAAACCAGCCTAAGAGTAAAGGAGCTGTCAGCAACGTTTATGGAGCAGCATGGGGTGGGCGGTTTGGTCAGAGGTGGCATTTAATCCGTTTAACGGCCTGTGCTATGATTCTCAATCACTTGCCTTAGGGCATTAACGCTAAATATTAAGTGGGGAAAGATGAGTAACAGCTACCTGGCATTTCCTAATATTGACCCGGTCATTTTTTCAATAGGTCCAATAGCCCTCCATTGGTATGGTTTCATGTACCTGGTTGGGTTTGTATTCGCCATGTGGCTAGCGACACGCAGGGCAGCGAAACCCAATAGTGGTTGGACAAAAAACGAAGTAGAGAACTTGCTTTATGCGGGGTTTGCTGGCGTATTTGTCGGTGGCCGTCTAGGTTACGTCCTGTTTTATAATTTCCCGGCATTTCTCGATAACCCCCTTTATTTGTTTAAAGTTTGGGATGGTGGGATGTCTTTCCACGGTGGTTTAGTGGGGGTTATCTGCGCAATGTGGTGGTTTGGCCGCAGAACGAAACGCCATTTCTTACAAGTTGCTGACTTCATTGCCCCGTTAGTCCCTTTTGGTTTAGGCATGGGGAGAATCGGTAATTTTATTAATGGCGAGTTGTGGGGACGTGTCACATTGGATACGCCGTGGGCGATGTTATTCCCAAGCTCCCGTGCTGAAGATATTGCACTGGCTGCAACAGATCCCTCACTGTTATCAGTACTTGAACAATATGGTGTTCTGCCACGTCACCCTTCACAGCTTTATGAAATGGCGTTGGAAGGGATCATTCTGTTCATTATTTTGAATTTATATATCCGTAAACCTCGCCCGATGGGCAGTGTTTCCGGTTTATTCTTAATTGGCTACGGTATTTTCCGAGTGATAGTCGAGTTCTTCCGCCAACCAGATGCACAACTGGGCTTATTCGACGGGATCAGTATGGGGCAAATTCTTTCTATACCAATGATTTTGGCGGGAATATTAATGATGATATGGGCATACAAACACCAAGGTAATAAGGTACAAGAGGTAAAATGAAACAGTATCTGGACTTAATGAAAAGAGTGCTTGCAGAGGGCACTCCGAAAGCAGACCGCACTGGGACGGGAACACTCTCGATTTTCGGGCATCAGATGCGTTTCAATTTACAGGATGGTTTTCCGCTGGTCACAACTAAACGTTGCCATATCCGCTCAATTATTCATGAACTTCTCTGGTTCCTGAATGGTGATACCAATATTAAATATCTGCATGAAAATGGAGTGACTATTTGGGATGAATGGGCGGATGAAAACGGTGATTTAGGGCCGGTATATGGTAAGCAATGGCGTTCATGGGGAGCCGCAGATGGTCGCCAGATTGACCAATTGAAAACCGTATTGGAACAGCTTAAAAGCGATCCAGATTCACGTAGAATCATCGTTTCGGCTTGGAACGTTGGTGAACTGGATAAGATGGCATTAGCGCCATGCCACGCATTCTTCCAGTTTTATGTTGCGGATGGCAAACTTTCCTGTCAGCTTTACCAACGTTCCTGTGACGTATTCCTTGGCTTACCGTTCAATATTGCCAGCTATGCATTGCTGGTTTATATGATGGCGCAACAGTGTGATCTAGAAGTGGGTGATTTTGTCTGGACTGGTGGTGATACCCATCTTTATAGCAACCATATGGAGCAGACAAAGTTACAACTCAGCCGTGAGCCGCGCTCACTGCCAAAATTGGTGATAGAGCGTAAACCGGAATCACTTTTTGATTATCAATTTGATGACTTTGAAATAGTCGATTATGACCCGCATCCAGGAATAAAGGCTCCGGTTGCTATTTAACGGTTGCGGTTAAAATAGCGCTTCTATGTTCGTCGACAATCTGGGGGAACAATTTATAATAAATTGTTCCTCTTTTCATTTTGATGATATAATATACAGATACGTAGAAATTAAGAGGAAAAAGACCATGAATACTATTTCCCAAAAAAAAGCTAGGGATCTGCTTAGTAATCCAAAGCATTTCGAGGGTGGTGTGTTTATTACCAAAAACGGGATATCTGAATTGTTTATTCAACCAATGGCAGAACGTGAGAGAGAGTTGGCCGAAAGAGGCGTAGAACGACAGGCGATAGCATTGCTTAAAATCGCGATGTTGTCTAAGAAAGATACTATAGAAGGTAGAAAAATGACACTTGAAGAAGCACTTCGTAGGCGCAAGGAACGTCGGGTGTGATATATAAAGTTCAAATTACCGAAACAGCCTACCAGACACTTTCTATTATTGAAGACTACAAGGCTAATACTATAGGGTTGGAAGCAGCTCAGAATTTGGTGGATGATTTATTAATTGAATCATCGGAACGGATAGGGGAGAACCCGTTAGCATACGGCTATTGTTCAATGTTGCTGGATAACGGAATGCAATTTCACCAATGGCTTTCCAAAGATCGGCAATTTCGTGTTATTTATGATGTAGTTGGGGATGAAATTCAAATATTGGCATACGCAAGCACAAACCAAGATTTAATTGCCCTCTTGTACCAACTACTGATCATACACTGATATACCCGTTGTCTTTCAAGTTGCCTCTTTGTTGACTGCGCTCGCTCACCCCGGTTACATAGTTCGCTATGCTCCCGGGGATTTGCTCCCTTGCCGTCGCGATGCATCTTGAAATCCATAGGGTATATATTTAAAACATTGAACGCTATACTTAATAAAATATTCTCAATTAATTATTTTCTGGTCTGATATTATTTATCTTTATAGAATAAATTAATAGTAATAACATCCTCATGTCAAGCACTCAATCTTTTCTTTATTATGTTCATGAAGCTTCTTCCTCATAGCCATATAATCTTACAATGCATGACAATAATAATAAATAAAAATCGCTATTCTTATTGGTTTTTGCGAAGCTCTACGCAATTTAAATGTAATAATGATAAACTATTATTTTTTTATTGATGCACTCTCGCATAAAATTCAATTATGTATTTACTCTGTGTTTAAAATGAATAAAATGTTTTACGAAAGGAAATAAGTAATTATCAATGGTAAATAATATGAATATAATCGGTCATTATAATATTGATAATCAATCAGGTTTTTCTTTATTGGAATTGATGATCGTTATTGTTTTGGTTTCAATATTTTCCTTATGGGGTGTGCAGGAATGGGGCGATCACCAGGAAAGAGCCAGGTTACAGGAATCAGCGCAGAAGATATTGACATTTATATCCAGACAACAATCTTTGGCAAATTATTTGAACAAAAGGGTGATATTGTGGTTGAAAACTGGAAAAAACTGGTGCATAGCGCTCTCTAATTCGGTATTGGCTAATTGTGATTTAGAAAATGTTGAGGGAATAAGTTCCCCCTATCAGGATGTTATTATTAGTTCAGCAACTAAGGATCAGATAGAGTTTCATGGAATAAGAAACACCATGATACCTGCGAGTTTTACTTTGGCGAATTCCGCAGGTGAAATATCCATTATTTTTTCTTCACGAGGTAGGATGAGATCATGTAGTAATAATAAGTTTAATCAAATTCCAGCTTGTGATTAATTATACTTTTTCTACTAAAATAATTGATACTTTATTGGAATAATGAAAAATAAAAACCAATCTGGAATGACATTATTAGAGGTTATTGTAGCAATGGCTATTGGTAGTATTATCTTACTAGCGATTGCTAAAAGTTATCCTATTTTAACTAAACAAGTCATGGAGTTATATCAGAGATATCGTTTAGGTTATTTTATTAAACAAACATTACATATTATAGAAAAGGATATTCGCCGTGCTGGATATTGTCAGCATTATTGTGATGGAAAGCCAATATTCATCGATAATAAAAGTGATGAGAGTGAGGATTCATGCCTGATTATTGCATACGATCTTAATATAAATAACCAATGGGAGCCGCCAGAGCACGGTGAATCAGAATTCTTTGGCTATCGTCTTAGTAATAAGTCAGTAGAGTGGAAAAGGGGGGCGGGTAACTGTCAGGAAAATGGTTGGGAAAGGCTGTTTGATCCAAATGAAATAGTGGTAGATTCCTTTAAAGCTGAAAAATTACCGGCAAAAGATGGCTTAGTTTTTATCAAATTGGTGCTTATTGCACATTGGTTTAAACATCCATCGATAAACTACCAATATCAGTCAGTAATACGTTTGCGCAATATCAGGGGATAAGTACCGTGGCTGAGCATTCTCCACATGTCTGTTTTCAATATCAGCAAGGTAATGTATTGCTCATTTCAGTGCTGATATTACTGGCCGTTAGCCTGATGATGTTAAAGGCTTTGCATCATCATCTGGATAACGCTTTAATCATGATGGTCGATGAACGCAGATATCTAAAAGCTTTTCAGCAAGCAGAATCTTCATTGGCATGGGGAATTGCTCAGTCATGGTCACTTGATAGTAATAAAACAGAAGAGTGGTATTGCCAGCAACAACAAGAATTTCATTTGACCAGTTGTTTAAAAAGGCAATCGAGTCATTTTTTTCTACTGAAAGGTATGGCTGATGTGGCATCCGGGCAATCTGTTGGATTATATCAATGGATGAAATTACACTCATCTGGTGGAAGTGATTCCCTTATTCCGGTAGAGAGTGGTTGGCTGGATTTTTGTCCTGAGGTAGATGTGGGATTTTGTTCATGAAGTCAAAGCTTTTTTATGAGCATCAAGCAGGCATGAGTTTGCCCGAAGTAATGATTGCTGTTATGGTCTTTTCGGTCTCTTTATTGGGATTAATGCGTTATCATCAGGCGTTATTATTTGGGTTTCAGCAACATTGGCAGCAATCAAAGGCGGATAAATTATCTTATGGGTATCTGGAACAATATGAATTAATTGCAGGTCAAAATGCTTTACCAGAAATAACATTGCCACCGGGATGGCATGCTGAATTTCAGACGGCCTATCCGTTGTCTAGCTGCTATCAGCTTACAGTTATAGTGATGACGCCTTATAATCAGCAAAGTAAAGCAAGCCGATTGATTTGTTCAAATGGGAGTTCCGATGTTTAAGGTTTATCATTCTAATCAATTAGATCTTCTTAAGGAATTGATAGCAATATTGATCGGGGGTAACCCACTGACTGATCCATTTGCGCAGGAAGTCATTTTGGTACAAAGCCCAGGTATGTCACAGTGGCTGCAAATCCAACTGGCCGAAAGAATAGGCATATCAGCTAATATTTCATTTCCGCTTCCCGCTACGTTTATTTGGGATATGTTTACCAAAGTATTGCCTGATATTCCTAAAGAAAGTGCTTTTAGTAAAGATGCCATGACATGGAAATTGATGGCGTTATTGCCTCAATTGCTGCCTGAAGCAGAGTTTGTTGCACTCAGGCACTACCTTGATCAAGATTTTGATAAACGGAAGATTCATCAATTAGCTGGACGGGTTGCTGATCTGTTTGACCAATATCTCGTTTATCGCCCGCAATGGTTGGAAAGTTGGCAGCAAGGTCAGCTTATTGATGGTTTGAGTGATAATCAGTTGTGGCAGAAAAGATTATGGCTGGAACTGACGAAATATACTCATCAGTTACAACAACCCCAATGGCATCGTGCTAATTTGTATCAGCGTTTTATTTCGATACTGGAAAATAGTACTGAACTGGAAAATAGTACTGACTTTTCAGTTTGTTTACCGAAACGGGTATTTATCTGTGGTATTTCTGCCTTACCACCAGTCTATTTACAAGCTTTACAGGCATTGGCACGGCACATTGATATTCACCTGATGTTTACCAATCCATGTAAATATTATTGGGGAGATATTCAGAATTATGCTTTTTTGGCAAAACTGAGTAGCCGTAAACCACGTCATTATAAGAGCGAACAGGAGTTGGAATATTTTAAAGATCCTGGTAATGCTCAATCATTGTTTAACGGTGACGGTGAACAAGATGTAAGTAATCCCTTGTTGGCATCGTGGGGACGGTTGGGCCGTGATAATCTCTATTTATTGTCGCAACTTGAGCAGAGTTCGGATATTCACGCTTTTGTTGAATTAGAACAGGATAATCTATTACATCAATTGCAAAGGGATATTCTCTATCTGGAAGATCATGCCCAAATTGGTTCAACAAAAGAAACATTTGAAAACAGTTTGAAAAAAAGAGTACTTGATCCGTTGGATCGTTCTTTATCTTTCCATGTTTGCCATAGCCCTCAACGTGAAGTGGAAGTTTTACAGGATCAGCTATTGAGATTATTGGAAGATAATCCATCGCTGACGCCAAGGGATATTATTGTGATGGTCGCGGATATTGACAGTTATACTCCCTATGTTCAGGCAGTATTTGGTAATGTCTCTGTTGAACGCTATATTCCATTTGCTATTTCTGATCGTAAGGCCCTCCAGGCACATTCGATTTTACAGGCATTTATTACACTGCTTGATTTACCTCAAAGCCGTTTTACGACAGAACAGGTTTTAGCATTGTTGGAAGTACCCGCGCTGGCGAATAAATTTGACATACATGAAGATGGTTTGCGTTTGTTAAGACGTTGGGTTGAAGAATCAGGTGTTCGTTGGGGGCTGGATGACGATAATGTCGAAGAGCTATCTTTACCGGTGACAGGTCAGCATACCTGGCGTTTTGGACTGACCCGAATGTTATTGGGTTATGCAATGGATAGCCGATCGGGCCCTTGGAAAGAGGTATTGCCTTATGATGAATCCAGTGGTTTAGCCGCGGAGCTTGCCGGCCAATTGGCTGAATTTTTAATGCAATTAAGCTACTGGCGCAAAATTCTTGCTGAGAGCCGGACATTAACGGGTTGGTTACCTGTCTGCCAGCAGTTGCTGGAAACATTTTTTGTATCAGATAATGAGACTGAATTAGTACTGGCAATGATAGAACAGCAATGGCAGAAAGTCATAGTCAATGGCTTGAATGCCCGTTATCAGGAAAGTGTGCCATTGGTTTTATTGCGAGATGAATTGGCACTTCAGTTTGATAATGAAAAAATCAGTCAGCGTTTTCTCGCCGGATCTGTCAATTTTTGCACTCTAATGCCGATGCGTTCTATTCCCTTTAAGGTTGTCTGTTTATTGGGAATGAATGATGGTATCTACCCCCGTTCAATTCCACCGCTTGGATTTGATCTGATGGCGGAAAAAGGTCAGAGGGGAGACAGAAAACGGCGGGATGATGACCGTTATCTATTCCTCGAAGCCTTGATATCTGCCGAACGGTTTCTCTATATCAGCTATATTGGTAAGTCTATTCGTGATGATACGGAATGTAATCCTTCTGTGTTGGTGAATGAATTACTGGATTATGTTTGCCAAAGTTTTTGTTTACCGGGAAATGAAAAACTGAATGTTGATGAAAGTGCTACCCATGTTAGAAAACATCTGTTGTATCTTCATGCCCGCGTTCCATTTGCACCGGAAAATTTTATACCGGGCAGTTATCAGCAAAGCTATGCCGGAGAGTGGTTCCCGGCGGCAACTGAGCAAGGTGCAGCATACGCTGAATTTTGCCAATCTATTGAAATGGCGCAAATTCAAGAAATTACACTTGATAATTTGAGCAGTTTTTACCGCCATCCCGTTCGGTTTTTTTTCCAACGTTGCTTGAAAGTAAATTTCGTTATTGAAGAAACGGAATTACCAGAGGAAGAACCTTTCGTTTTAGATAATCTTCAACGTTATCAGTTTAATCAGTTATTGTTGAATGCGTTAATTGAACAGCAATCGCCTGAACCCCTTTTCAATCGGCTGCGTGCTGCTGGAGGATTACCTTTTGGTGCTTTTGGTGAGGTTTATTGGTTAAGACAGCAAAAAGAGATGCAGCCTTTGGCGGATAAAATTCGTGAACAACAAATGGAAACTTTATCTGTCGATTTACATCATGATTTAGGCCAGGTGATTCTGATGGGGCGTATTAATAAGGTGCAACCGGATGGTTTGCTACGTTGGCGGCCTGCCAGTTTGACAGCCAATGATGGTATGCAATTGTGGATTGAGCATCTGGCTTATTGTCTGACAGGTGGTGAAGGTGAAAGTCGCAGCTATGGGCGTGATGGCAACGAATGGCGTTTTGCTCCTGTACCTTCAGCGCATGCTAGAGATTATCTGAATCAATTGATTGAAGGCTATCAGCGAGGAATATCAGCGCCTTTGCCGCTGTTGTGTAAAAGTGGTTGGGCGTGGCTTTCAGCATGTATGAATAAAGAGACTGGTGAGATTGATGATAGTGATGAAATTCAATCAAAAGCTGAAAGCCAGTTATTGAAAGCATGGCTTGGAGATCAAGGACGCAGAGGCGAAGGGGATGATCCTTATATTCAACGAGCTTTCAGGCAAGTGGATAAATCATTTTTGGCAAAACTTAAACAGGAAGCGCTCAGTTATTTGTTACCGATAGCGCGATATCAGAATACATAGGGAGAATATCAGATAATGCATAAATATTTTGTTCGCATGATTACTGTGATGTTCCTGCTTTTTTGGGGAACGACGAGTTATGCGCAATCACCACAACTACAGTGGCAGCTACTGCAAGAGACAATTTATAAAAGCGAGAGTGATCATCGTCAGTATCAGGGAATCAAACTGGCAAACAATATGACGGTCTTGCTGGTATCTGATGAGAAAGCAACCAAATCTCTGGCAGCGGTAGCAATTCCGGTTGGTAGTATGGAAAACCCTGACAGCCAGCTCGGGCTTGCACATTATCTGGAACATATGGTTCTAATGGGATCTGAACATTATCCACAATCAGGTGATTTATCTGAATTTTTGCAAAAACATGGTGGTAGCTATAATGCCAGCACGGCTTCTTACCGCACGGCTTTTTATCTTGAAGTAGAAAATGAAGCGTTAGCTCAAGCCACAGATCGTCTGGCTGATGCACTGGCTGAGCCGTTACTTGACCCAGTGAATGCAGATCGGGAGCGAAACGCTGTTAATGCAGAGCTGACAATGGCGCGTTCGCGTGATGGGATGCGGGTTGCTCAAATACGGGCAGAAACCTTGAATCCTAAACATCCCAATGCCCGTTTTTCTGGTGGTAATCTAGAAACATTGAAAGATAAACCGGGGAGTAAATTACAGACAGAACTGGTGGATTTCTATCAGCGTTATTATTCAGCCAACCTGATGAAAGGTGTCATTTACGGTAATCAGCCTATTGATAAATTGACTCAAATTGCTGTTGATACTTTTGGCCGGATACCGGATAGAAAAGCGAGTGTGCCGGTGATTACTGTGCCGGCAGTAACGGAAAAAGAGAAAGGGATTATCATCCATTATGTTCCTGCCCAACCGCAGAAGGCATTGCAATTGGAGTTCAGTATTGACAATAACAGTACTGATTTCCGCAGTAAAACTGATGAATATCTCGGTTATATGATAAGCAACCGTAGCCTGAATACATTATCAGATTGGCTGCAAACTCAAGGGTTGGCAGAAAGTATCAGTGCTGGCGCGGAACCTATGGTTGATCGCAACAAAGGCATCTTTTTTATTTATGTGACGTTGACAGATAAAGGGCTTGCACAACGGGATCAGATTGTTGCGGCTATTTTTGCTTATATTAATTTATTGAAACAGAAAGGTATTCAGAAAAGTTATTTTGATGAAATCGCGAAGGTTTTGAATCTATCGTTCCAGTATGGCTCTATTGTTCGTAATATGCATTATATCGAATGGTTATCGGATGCTATGTTGCGGGTTCCTGTTTCCAATGTACTTAATGCCGGTTATCTGGCTGATGACTATAACCCGCAAGCTATTGCCAGCCGACTTGATGAGTTGACTCCTGAAAATGCGCGTATCTGGTATATCAGCCCAAAAGAGCCGCACAATAAACAGGCTTATTTTGTTCAGGCGCCTTATCAGGTTGATCGAATTACATTGCAGCAACGAGTTAAATGGCTGCAATTAGAGGAGCAGATGAGCTTTTCTCTGCCCGCACCAAATCCTTATATTCCTGATGATTTGAAGCTGATAAAAGCCGGTAAAAGTCAAAAACATCCAGAAATGATCCTTGAACAGCAGAATGTCCGCCTGTTCTACATGCCGAGCCAATATTTTGCTGATGAGCCTAAAGCCAGCATTACGCTTGATTTGCACAACGCAGAAGGTTTGAATAGCGCTCGTGAGCAGGTCACTTCCTCTTTACTTGATTATTTGGCAGGGCTTTCCCTTGACCAGCTTAGTTATCAGGCTTCTGTTGCAGGAATGAATATTTCTACGGGTTCATCCCAGGGGCTGCAATTGGGAGTAAGTGGTTACACTCAGAATCTGCCAGCGCTTTTAACCTCTTTAATCAGTAATTACATGACATTCACGCCAACTGAGGAGCAACTGGCACAGGCTAAGTCCTGGTATCGTGAGCAGATAGCGGTTTCTAATAACGCTAAAGCTTATGACATGGCTATGCAGCCATTGAAGCGCCTTTCTGTGGTGCCTTACACTGAACAATCCACTCGCCTGGAAGCGCTGGAGACTATCACGGTTCAGGATATTGTTACGTATCGTCATGAAATGATAAAAAACGCTGCCTTGCAGATGATGATCATTGGGAACTTGACCGAACAGCAGAGCAAAGTGATTGCTGAATCTGCCCATAACCAACTGGCTAATCAAGGAACAGGCTGGTGGATTGGGAATAAGGTGGTGATTGATAAAAATTACCCGGTTAATTTCCAGCGTGTTGGCAGCAGCACAGATGGTGCTTTAGCAGAGGTTTATATTCCGACAGGTTATAACCGTATAGAAGGTTATGTTTATTCTAGTTTGTTGAGCAATATGCTCCAACCGTGGTTCTATGATCAATTAAGAACAACAGAGCAACTGGGGTATGCGGTGTTTGCTTTCAATACCAGTGTGGGGGAACAGTGGGGGTTGGGGTTCCTGTTACAAAGTAATAGTAAGCAACCAAAATATTTGAATCAGCGTTATCAAGATTTCTATCAGAACGCTGGTAATAAATTGAAAGCAATGTCTCAAGCTGATTTTGAACAGTACAAGAATGCGCTGATTAATGAAAAGCAGCAACCGCCACAAACTTTCTATGCCGAAGTTGCTCGCTTCTCTGGTGATTTCAGTCGCAATAACTTTAATTTTGATAGCAGAGATAAAATGCTTGAGATTCTAAAGAAAACTACACAGCAGCAACTGATTAATTTCTATCGGAATGCGGTAATCAAACATCGGGGGCTGTCATTAATTTCACAAGTGATTGGTAAATCAGGAAACTTGGATGGATATGCGAAATTGAAAGGTTGGAAAACCTATCAGAATGTGACTGAATTTCAGAAACGGTTGCCTGTTGAGGTGAGAGAGCAGTGATCACAGAGATATCTGTTCACAGGCTTAATGTATTAACTCTGCCGCTGAATGGTCAGCGGCTGATCGAAGCATCGGCCGGGACGGGTAAAACCTACACTATCGGTATCTTATATTTGCGTCTTTTACTTGGACTGGGGAAAGATGCCGCTTTTTCACGACCTTTGAGCGTGGAAGAGATTCTGGTGGTTACTTTTACTGAGGCAGCAACAAATGAGTTACGTGGGCGTATCCGTGAAAATATTCATAAACTTCGCCTCGCTTGTATTCGAAACGAAGTAGAAGATGCAGAACCAGCCTATCAACAGCTATTGGATGAAATCCCAGATAAAGGGAGGGCGGCTATCTGGTTACTGGCCGCAGAGCGGCAAATGGATGAAGCCGCGATTTATACCATTCATGGTTTTTGTCAGAGGATGTTGGCGCATAATGCTTTTGAAGCTGGGATCTTGTTTGAACAGACATTAATTCAGGATCAACAGCCATTAGAACGACAGGGGTGTGCCGATTTCTGGCGGCGCCATTGTTATCCATTGCCGTTATCAATGGCACAGGTAATCAGTCAGGAGTGGAGTGGGCCGGAAGCTCTGATGGCTGAATTACATCCTTATTTACAAGGGGATATGCCATATATTGTTAATGCGCCGGACAGTGATGAAACGTTGTTAAGTCGCCATGAAAAAATTATCCAGTTGATCAGCGATGTTAAATACCAATGGAATGAAGTTGCTGGAGAATTGCACGATTTAATTGCGGGCTCTGGTGTTGATAAAAGAAGTTACAGTAGTAAGCACTTACCAAATTGGTTGAATAGTGTCTCGGATTGGGCTCAAGCGCCTACAGAGGATTATCTGTTGCCAAAAGCATTGGAAAAATTCCGACAGTCGGTATTGGCAGAAAAGACAAAAAAAGGTGAGGTGCCTGAACATTCACTTTTTGTTGCGATAGATGATTTATATAAGCAACCACTTACTTTACGTGATTTGATTATCTCCAAGGCTATTATTGAGATTCGCCAATCAATCTGTCAGGAAAAATTAACGCGTGGTCAGATGGGATTTGATGATTTATTAACCCGTCTAGATGATGCTCTGAGAGGCCCTGGCAGTGATTTGCTTGCTGAGACAATTCGCCGACGCTATCCGGTTGCGTTGATCGACGAATTTCAGGATACCGACCCACAGCAATATCGGATTTTTCATACCATCTATGGCAGTCAGTCTGAAAATGGGTTGTTGTTTATCGGCGATCCTAAACAAGCTATTTATGCATTTCGCGGCGCAGATATTTTCACTTATATTCGTGCCCGTTCTCAGGTAAGTGCTCACTATACTCTGGAAACAAACTGGCGCTCAGCCTATTCAATGGTACAGGCAGTAAATAAGCTATTTATGCGTTCGGAAAACCCATTTTTGTTTGAGCAGATCCCTTTTATTGAGGTTTCCGCGGCAGAGAAAAATCGAGGACTCTCTTTTCGTTATGACGGCGAAGGACAGGCTGCATTAAATTTCTGGTTACAACCAGGAGAAGGTGTTTCTACTGGAGATTATGAGCAAACGATGTCACGGCTCTGTGCTGCGCAAATTCGTGATTGGTTGCAGGCAGGTAATGAAGGGCGGGCTTTATTACATAAAAGTGAAGGTTCTCGACCTGTGACGGCTGCTGATATTACGGTTTTGGTGCGTAGCAGAAAGGAAGCTACACTGATCCGTAATGCACTTAACCTGTTGTCTATTCCTTCTGTATTTCTTTCTAACCGAGAAAGTGTATTTGCTACCGCGGAAGCCAAGGATATTCTCTGGTTATTACAAGCGGTGTTATCACCGGAAAAAGAACGGGTTTTGAGAAGTGCGTTGGCGAGTGGTTTATTTGGTCTAACTGCCAGGCAGATAGACATGTTGAATCATGATGAAAAGACATGGGATCAGTTAGTTGATGAATTTGATGGTTACTTCCGTCTGTGGCAACGCCGTGGTGTGTTACCTATGTTACGAGCGGTAATCGCCAACCATCATATTGCTGAGAATTTGCTTGCCAGTTATGACGGTGAACGGCGTTTGACGGATGTGATGCATATTGGTGAGTTGTTGCAGGAAATATCTTTACAACTTGATAGTGAACATGCAGTCACTCGCTGGCTGGCTCAGCAAATTTCTCATCCTGATCCACAATCTGAAAGCCAGCAGATGCGGCTGGAAAGCGATCGTCATTTGGTGAAAATTTGCACTATCCATAAATCTAAAGGTCTGGAATATCCGCTGGTATGGCTGCCATTTGTCTGTAATTTCCGGGAGCAGAAGCAGGCGATATATCATGATCGGACAAGCTTTAATGCTTGCCTCAATATCTTTCCTGACGACGAGGCGATTGAGCTGGCAGAACAAGAGCGATTGGCAGAGGATTTGCGTTTACTCTATGTCGCATTGACGCGTTCTGTTTACCATTGCAGTGTCGGCGTGGCTCCGCTGGTAAAAGGCAATAAAAAAAAGATCGGGGATACTGATCTGCATCAGTGTGCTCTGGGTTACCTGTTGCAAAAGGGAGTTAAAGGGGATGCTGATTTTCTGGCGACATCACTTAAAGAATTAAGCGGGGATGGCATCGTTGTATCGTTAATCAATGATACTGACTATCATCCTTGGCAGTCGCCAAGTAAAAATGATTTAGTCCTGTCGGCCAGGCAATTTAAACGCAGAGTCCAGGATGATTGGCGTATTACCAGTTATTCTGGTTTACGGAACTCTATGGTTCATCGTGGCAGTGCTTCCGCTTATTTTGCTGGAGAAGAATCTATTGACGTAATTGTCCAGTCTATTGCGCCAAAGCTTGATGTTGATGCTAGTGGTGAAAAGCAGTTAGCAGAACAACCTGAAATGACACCCCATACATTCCCTCGGGGAGCTTCCGCGGGGACTTTTTTACACGCTATTTTAGAAGAACTTAATTTCAGCCAATTACCTGATGAGAAATGGTTGGTAGAACAACTGCAATCAGCCGGATTTGATGAACGCTGGAGTGGGACATTACAGCAATGGATGGTCGATATTTTTACCATTCCATTGAATGATGAAGGCGTGCAACTGGCAGAAATTCCGCTGCATCATCAACAGGATGAAATGCAGTTTTATCTGCCGGTTGAGCAACTTTTGCGATCTCAGACATTGGATACACTGATGCGTCGTTATGATCCGATTTCTGCTCGTTGCCCCCAACTGGAATTTCAGCAGGTGAAAGGAATGTTGAAAGGGTTTATTGATTTGGTCTTCTGTTGGCAAGGCAAATTCTACGTGCTGGATTACAAATCAAACTGGTTGGGAGAGGAGAGCCAGTTTTATACCCGCCAGGCAATGGAAATAGCCATGATTGAGCATCGCTATGATCTGCAATATCAGCTTTATACACTGGCACTGCATCGCTACTTGCGTCACAGATTAGTTAATTATGATTATCAACAACATTTCGGCGGAGTGATTTATCTGTTTCTGAGAGGAATAGATAAACGACAGCCGGGGAATGGTATTTTCAGTTGTCGGCCATCGGTTGAATTTGTTGATGCTTTGGATCTGCTTTTCAGTGGAAATGAACAGTCGGAGAAAGAGAAAAGTTGATGATTTCGTTATTACAACAGGCAGTAAACCTCAGGCTTTTGCGTTCATTGGACTTACAGTTTGCTCATGCATTGATTGAAAATAAAGATCCTGTTTTGTTGTTGGTGATGGCGCTGTTGAGTGCTGAAACTGGTGCCGGGCATGTTTGCCTGCCGGTTAATCGGATAACACCTGAATATTTTTTTGATGGGCGACATCGTGAATTTGCAGAGCAGTTGTGGCGGGTTGCGAGAAAACCTGATGAGCAGAGTTTGCTGATAGCGCTGGAAAATTGTGCTGCGGTTAGTGACGGCTTTCAACCAACGCCGGTTGTACTTTCCCATGACCGGCTTTATTTGCAGAGAATGTGGCAAAGCGAATGCCAGGTGGCCGCTTTCTTTTCCGGTAATCAACCAATCGATAATATTCAGGAACAGCAACTGAGAGCTGTTTTAGATGAATTATTCATGCTGTCTGAGGAAATGGTGGACTGGCAAAAAGTGGCTGCGGCTGTCGCGGTGACTAGCAGAATTTCGGTTATCTCTGGCGGACCAGGAACAGGGAAAACCACTACTGTTGCTAAGCTGTTGGCTGCCTTAATTAAACTTGAACCTGATAAAAAACGGGTTATCCAACTGGCGGCTCCGACAGGAAAGGCAGCCGCCAGATTGACCGAATCTCTTAATAGTGCGGTCAGAAAATTGCCGCTGACGGCGGAACAGTTTGCATGTATGCCCGATCAGGCGCAGACGATTCATCGCTTGCTAGGAGCGCAGCCTGATAGCCAGCGATTACGCTATGACCGAGATAATCCACTGAGTCTGGATGTGCTGGTGGTGGATGAAGCCTCAATGGTGGATTTACCCATGATGGCTAGGTTGATTGATGCATTGCCACCGAAAGCGAAAATTGTCCTGCTGGGTGACCGAGATCAATTGGCATCAGTGGAAGCAGGCGCGGTGTTGGGCGATATTTGCCGTTTTGCTGAACTGGGATACAGCATAACGAGGGCACAACAGCTAAGCAGATTGACAGGATGTCGGTTAGTTGCGGGTGAGCAGCAAAATATTCCAGAGGTTCGTGAACATTTGTGTCTTTTACGCAAAAGTTACCGCTTTAATGTAGATTCTGGAATTGGTCAGTTGGCTGCGGCCGTTAATCAAGGAAAGAGTCGGCAAGCTCTCTCTATTTTGCAGCAACCGTTGAAGGATATCTGTTTTTACCCATTGTCCGACGATGAAGATTATCAGCGGTTGCTGACAGAAACGGTATCGGGTTATCACGCTTACTTGTGTCTGGTGGCAAAGCAGGCGCCTGTCAAAGAGATTTTAGATGAATTTAACCGCTATCGTTTGTTGTGCGCACTTAGAGAAGGGCCATTTGGTGTCACTGGGCTTAATGAGCGTATAGAACAGCTATTGCATCGTCAGGGGCTTATTCGTCGCCCAGTCGGGACTTTCAGCCGTGGTTATGCAGGCCGCCCCATCATGATATCGCGTAATGACAGCACACTGGGCCTGTTTAATGGTGATATCGGTATTATGCTCAGAGACGAAAATCATGAACTGCGCGCTTATTTTCAGTTGCCTGATGGACAGATTAAAGGAATCCAGCCAAGTCGTTTACCACAACATGAAACTGCATATGTGATGACCGTACATAAATCACAAGGTTCAGAATTTGACCATACAGCTTTAGTATTGCCAACGCAGTTTGTGCCGGTTGTCAGCCGTGAACTAGTCTATACAGCGATAACCCGCGCCAGAGAAAAACTGACGCTTTATGCACATGAAGCGGTATTGCGTCAGGCAATCCAGACGCCAACTCAAAGGCGAAGCGGGTTAGCAGAGCGGCTTAGCTTACAGGTGGATTAGAGCTTGTTCTGATAGACTAACTGGTGTAGAAAAATTTATATATTAATGATGTGGTCATCTCTTCTCTGACGTTTTTTGATCATTGTTTGCGCAGATGTTGGTTTGGGATTTTTAAGCCTGATAAGAAAGTCATTAATACCTTTAATGAGCTTTCTGATTGGCTGTACTGACTTCGGTAAATATGCCTTTTTATTTTTGTAAAAAGTTCTCGATTGGGTGATTGAAAAATTCTCGTACAGTGAGTTATATATTATATTGATATATGCAAGATAAATTTATATTAAAACTGCCCATATGCCAAATTTTGGTTATTTTACAATTGAAATATCTTTTCTTAGTCCTTCATGTTGATTGATTGTGAGCCGTAATCGTTCAGTCAGCAATGCCGAGTAGTTTCATCGTGGTGGCTACATACTGATCGATATCTTAATTTCACCGATTCAAAAGATTCAAAAATAGTTGCAATGACTGAATCAAATTGTTGATGTTTATATTTTGTTATAAATGTAAACAATAAAATTATAAATTTAATAAATTTTAATATTATTGTGTGGTTAATGTCACACTTTGTGAATATATTAAATGAAATTTATTATTATTTGATGATATAAACGCCTAATTATATGAATTGTGATTTGTTTACTAAACGGATTGCGGAATTGCGGATATGTCTGGATAGCTTGCTAGGGGTGAGATGAATATCCAGATTTTTGATTTAAGGATTAAGTTGTCTGATGCAGGATAATGAAATGAGTACTGAGTCACCCCATTCTTCCCCGGAGCTGGACACCGGCCTGATTTGCCTGGCTATGTTGGCTAGGTTTCACAACATCGCTATATCGACTGAACAACTTTCACACGAATTTTCCACTGCCAGCCAAGGTCTTACCCTGAAAGAGCTGCTGCTGGCTGCTCGTCATTCAGGGCTAAAAGCCAAGGCTGTACACACAACACTTGCCAGACTTGAACATACTCCCTTGCCCGCTATTGCTATTGACCGAGATGGGAAGTTTTTTATTTTGGCTAAGCTGGATAAAGAGCAGGCTCTGATTCAGGACCCACGTTCGGCTCGCCCAGAAGTTATCAGCTTCGAGCAACTTGAGCAGCGTTGGACAGGGCAATTGGTGCTCGTGCGTTCCAGTAACAGTCTGTCTGGAGAGACTTCTCGTTTTGACTTCACTTGGTTTATCCCGGCTATCGTCAAATACCGCAAGTTGTTGGGTGAAGTTTTGCTGGGGTCTTTTGCCTTGCAGTTGTTTGCCTTGGTGACTCCGCTGTTCTTTCAGGTGGTCATGGACAAAGTACTGGTGCACCACGGCCTAACCACACTGGATGTGGTCGCGGCGGGATTGCTGGGCATCATGCTGTTCGAGTCGGCTCTGAGCGGTCTGCGTAGCTATGTGTTTGCCCATACGACCAGCCGTATTGATGTGCAGTTGGGATCGAGTCTGTTTCGGCACTTGATTAATCTGCCGCTGGCTTACTTCCAGGCCAGGAGAGTCGGTGATTCTGTGGCTCGTGTACGCGAACTGGAAAACATCCGCAGTTTTCTTACCGGCAACGCCATTACCCTGATGCTCGACGTGCTTTTTTCTCTGGTGTTCATCCTCGTGATGTTCTATTACAGCGGCTGGTTGACCCTCGTTGTGGTGTTATCATTGCCGCTCTATGCACTCGTCTCGGTGTTGGTTACGCCTCTCTTGCGTAAGCGATTACAGGATAGCTTCACACGCAATGCCGAGAACCAAGCATTCCTTGTCGAAACGGTAAATGGAATCGATACCCTAAAGTCAATGGCGGTTGAACCGCAGGCTATCCGCAAGTGGGACAACCAACTGGCGGCTTATGTTGCCGCAGGTTTCAAAACACAGACCTTATCCACCCTCGCCAATGAAAGCGTCTCGCTTATCGGCAAGTTAGTGACGGTCGCCACACTCTGGCTCGGTGCGCGTCTCGTGATAGAGGGGCAGCTGTCGGTGGGGGAACTGATCGCATTCAATATGCTGGCTGGCCGTGTCAGCGGCCCGATCATGCGTCTGGCGCAACTGTGGACCAGCTTCCAGCAGACCGGGGTCTCGGTGCAGCGTCTGGGAGACATCCTCAATTCCCGTACTGAATTGTCTCAGGCTACACGTAGTACGGTGCCACCGCTCAAGGGGCAGGTAGAGTTCGAACAGGTGCATTTTCGTTATCGGGCTGATGGTTCCGAGGTGCTGCGTGGCGTCAACTTGACCATTGGCGCGGGAGAAATCATTGGTGTGGTGGGCCGCTCCGGCTCCGGCAAAAGCACCCTAACCCGCTTGTTGCAGCGGCTCTATGTTCCGGAGCGCGGACGGGTCATGGTCGATGGCATGGATCTGGCATTGGCTGATGTGTCCTCGTTGCGCCGGCAGATTGGCGTGGTGTTGCAGGACAATATGCTATTCAACCGCAGCATTCGCGAAAACATTGCCTTGAGCGATCCGGGTGCGCCGCTCGAAGTAGTCATGCACGCCGCCCGCATGGCTGGAGCCCATGAATTCATCCTTGAACTGCCCGAAGGTTACGACACCATTGTCGGTGAGCACGGCGCATCACTTTCGGGCGGTCAGCGGCAACGGGTGGCTATTGCCCGGGCTTTGATCGGCAATCCTCGCATTTTGATTTTCGACGAAGCGACCAGTGCGCTGGACTACGAGTCTGAGCGGGTGGTTCAGCAGAACATGCAAAGCATTTGCAAGGGGCGCACGGTCATCATTATCGCTCATCGGTTGTCCGCTGTACGCGACGCGCATCGTATCCTTGTGATGGATCGCGGGCAGATCGTTGAACAGGGAGCCCACGCCGAGTTACTGGCACGTCAGGACGGCCATTATTCACGACTTTATCGAATGCAGCAGGGCTGAAAGGCTTCCATTTCCAGAACGTACGATGAAAACGGCTAATAACGCAGTCAATGGTTAATAACACAATCAACGGCTAATAACGCAATGGTTAATAACACAATCAGAGGCAGATGTGACCAAGATAAACATACTTCGATTCAAGGAAAATAATTTCAAATGAGCGCCACCCTTTCCTTATTGCAGCGTTATCGTTACGCGTGGCGTCAGTCTTGGCGACAACGTAAAAGCATGGAGGTGTCGCCGCGACTCGCTCATGAATTACAGTTTTTACCGACGGCTTTGGAGTTGCAGGAAACACCGGTTCACCCAGCACCGAGAATTTTCACTTGGAGTATTCTGGGTTTCGCTGTATTGGCGTTGCTCTGGGCCTACATTGGCAAAATCGAGGTAGTGGCTATCGCCCCGGGAAAGGTCGTTCCCAATGGCAAGACCAAGTTGATTCAATCCAGTGAAACGGCGGTGGTCAGAGCGATCCACGTCAATGACGGTCAGTCGGTGAAAGTTGGCGAGTTGTTGGTTGAGCTCGATCCGACGGCGGCGAGCGCCGACGTCAGCCGGATACAGAGCGAGCTGCTGGCTGCTCGTATCGACAGTGCGCGGAGTGCTGCCATGCTCGACGCGATCAATCAACAAAAGTCACCGGCTTCTCTGGTAGGAACGATTGACAACGCCAACCCTGAGCAGGTGCTCAGTGCCCAACGCTGGCTTCAAGGACAATACCAGGAATACCGCAGCAACCTAGAGTTAGTGGACGCAGAAATCCTCCAACGCAGCGCCGAAATCCAGTCTGCCCAAGCCCAGGTGGCTAGCCTGCGAAAAACGCTGCCGATTGCTACGCGATTGGCCGAGGATTACCAGCGGTTATTGACGAAACAGTATGTGTCGCGGCATGAATATCTGGAAAAAGAGCAGGCTCGGCTGGATCTGCAACGCCAGTTAAGCGTACAGCAGGCCAGTGTCTTGCAGTACTCAGCCGCTCAGGACGAGGCGCGACGTCGTCGTGAGGCTGTTGTTGCGCAAAATCGCCGCGCCATGCTCGACCTGCAACAGGAAGCCAACAAAAAAGCAGCGACCCTGGTTCAGGAGCTGGCGAAGGCCCGCTATCAGGAAACCTTGACCAGCCTCAAAGCTCCGGTGGCCGGCACAGTTCAACAACTCGCTATCCATACCGTTGGTGGCGTGGTGACACCGGCTCAGCCGCTGATGGTCATCGTCCCCGCAGACCAATCGGTAGAAGTGGAGGCCAGGCTGGAAAACAAGGATGTGGGTTTTGTCCATGTTGGTCAACCGGTCACCGTCAAAGTGGAAACTTTTACTTTTACCAAGTACGGCACCGTTGACGGCGAAGTGCTCAACGTGTCGAACGACGCCATCGAGGACGAAAAGCATGGGCTCATCTATAGCAGCCGCATTCGTTTGAAGTCTGATCACGTGATGGTCAATGGTCAGCGAGTCCCACTGTCTCCGGGCATGTCGATCACGGCAGAAATAAAAACTGATCAACGTCGCGTGATCGATTATTTCTTGAGCCCATTGCAGCAACATATAGATGAAAGTCTGAGAGAACGGTAGGCCGTGAGGGCAGCTCTGTGAACCCGGCTCGCTATATTCACCGTTTTCCGGGTTTGAGATAAATGACCGTTAATGTTTTTCGCAGCCTTGCTTTATTTGGAGTGATGAAATGAAAGTATTACGTATACACGAAAGGTTCAAAAACTGGCGCAATATGATTATTTTCATGAGCTGTACATTATTAATGGCCTGCTCTAAGTACATTGATATATACAGACCGATTGACGTATCGAAGTCTGGTCAATCAGTCAAAATTGATTTTGAAATCAGCAAGAGAAAGGCTGGGGATTATCAGTTTGCCCTGCTGTTTGCTAATGGGAATGGTTTTGTTGAAATGGAAAGGCGGGATAAGTTGTTCGGAAATATTGATAAGGATGGGATTGCTATCCCCGTTTCTCTTCGTCTGGTTAAAGACGGCAAGGTTTTTTTTGACAAGGAAATAAATACGGTGGGAAGCGAAGGAATACAATCCTTTTATTACAATGAGAGAAGGATAAATACGACGGTGCGTGATATTAAAACACTTGTATTACCCCCGGGGCGTTACTCTGCGGTAATTACTACCCTAGAGGATGTCCCTGCTTTTAATGGTATTGAGAGTTTTGTCGAGTTCTCCTATTACAATCCGAAAATTTAAGAAGATTTAAAATGGTATCAGTATAAACAAAGAAAATATTAAAATTTGGAGTGAGGAAATGAAATTATTACGTATATATGAAAGGTTTAAAAATTGGCGAAATATTATTGTTTTTATGAGCTTAACCTTATTAATGTCCTGCTCTAGGCACATGGATATATACAGACCTATTGACGTATCGAAGTCTGGTCAATCAGTCAAAATTGATTTTGAACTCAGAAAGGAAGGTAATTATCAGTTCACCTTACTGTTTGAAACTGGGGAGGGTTATGATGAAATGGAAAGGCGGTTTAAGTTTTTTGGGAGAGCTGATAAAGATGGAGTAATAATCCCTGTTTCACTCCATATCGTTAAAGATGGCGAGATTTTTTTTGACAAGAAAATAAATGCCAGGGGATACGATGGGGGACAGGCTTTCTATTACGAAGAGAAATATGTAAATACGGCGGTGCGAGAAATTAAGACATTTTTGCTACCCCCCGGACGTTACTCTGCTGTTATTACCACCTTGGAAGATGTCCCTGAATTTAATGGCATCAATAGTTTTGTTGGATTTACCTATTACGATCCAAAGATTTAAAATGGTATCAGTATAAACAAAGGAAATATAAAAATTTGGAGTGACAAAATGAAAGTATTACGTATATATGAAAGGTTTAAAAATTGGCGAAATATTATTATTTTTATGAGCTGTGCCTTATTAATGGCCTGCTCTAAGCACATTGATATATACAAACCGATTGATGTGTCTAAGTCTGGTCAATCAGTCAAAATTGATTTTGAAATCAGCAAGGTTGGAGATTATCAGTTTGCTCTGCTGTTTGATAAAGGGGATGACGATGAAATGAAAAGGCGGCTTGAATTATTCGGTTATATTGATAAGGACGGAGTTATAACCTCCGTTTCGCTTCATTTGGTTAGAAACGGCGAGGTTTTTTTTGACGAGAAAATAAACGCAGGGGGACGTAGCTGGGGACGTAGCTTTGATTTCGAAGGGAGAAGGATAACTACGGCTGTGCGAGAAATTAAAACACTTTCGTTACCTCCTGGGCGTTATTCTGCTGTCATTACCACCTTGGAGGATGTCCCCGCTTTTAATGGCATTGAGAGTTTTGTAGAGCTCACTTATTTCAAGCCGAAGATTTAAACGGGTATTAATATAAACAAAGGAAATATAAAAATTTGGAGTGAAGAAATGAAAGTATTACAGGTACACGAAAGATTCAAAAACTGGCGCAACATTATTATTTTTATGAGCTGTGCCTTATTAATGGCCTGCTCTAAGTTCATTGATATATACAGACCGATTGACGTATCGAAGTCTGGTCAATCAGTCAAAATTGATTTTGAACTCAGCAAGGAAGGTAATTATCAGTTTGCCTTACTGTTTGAAACTGGGGAGGGTCATGATGAAATGGCAAGGCGGTTTAAGTTTTTTGGGAGAGCTGATAAAGATGGAGTAATAATCCCTGTTTCACTCCATATCGTTAAAGATGGCGAGATTTTTTTTGACAAGAAAATAAACGCTTCAGGGTCCGAAGGAGGGCGTGTCTTCAATTACGAAGAGAGAAGTATAAATACGGCTGTGAGAGAAATTAAAACATTTTCATTACCTCCCGGACGCTACTCTGCGGTAATTACCACCCTGGAAGATGTCCCTGATTTTAATGGCATAGAGAGTTTTGTTGAATTCACCTATTACGATCCGAAGATTTAATTTATGTAGAAAAAACAAAGAGAAATAACAAAATTTGGAGTGAAGAAATGAAATTATTACGTATATATAAAAGGTTTAAAAATTGGCGAAATATTATTGTTTTTATGATCTTAACCTTATTAATGTCCTGCTCTAGGCACATGGATATATACAGACCTATTGACGTATCGAAGTCTGGTCAATCAGTCAAAATTGATTTTGAACTCAGCAAGGAAGGTAATTATCAGTTCACCTTACTGTTTGAAACTGGGGAGGGTTATGATGAAATGGAAAGGCGGTTTAAGTTTTTTGGGAGAGCTGATAAAGATGGAGTAATTATCCCTGTTTCACTCCATATCGTTAAAGATGGCGAGATTTTTTTTGACAAAAAAATAAATGCTAGGGGATACGATGGGGGACAGGTTTTCTATTACGAAGAGAGAAGGATAAATACGGCGGTGCGAGAAATTAAGACATTTTCACTACCCCCCGGGAGTTATTCTGTGGTTATTACCACCTTGAAGAATGCTCCCGCTTTTAATGGCATCGAGAGTTTTGTTGGATTCACCTATTACGATCCGAAGATTTAAAATGGTATCAGTATAAACAAAGGAAATATCAAAATTTGGAGTGAAGAAATGAAATTATTACGTATATATGAAAGGTTTAAAAATTGGCGAAATATTATTATTTTTATGAGCTGTACATTATTAATGGCCTGCTCTAAGTACATTGATATATACAAACCGATTGATGTGACACAGTCTGGTCAATCAGTTAAATTTGATTTTGAAATCAGCAAGGAAGGAAATTATCAATTTGCCCTGCTGTTTGCGACTGGGCGTGGTTTTGATGAAATGGAAAGGCGATTTAAGTTGTTCGGGAATCTTGATCATGATGGGATTGTTATCCCCGTTTCGCTTCGTTTGGTTAAAGACGGCAAGGTTTTTTTTGACAAGGAAATAAACGCGGTGGGGTATGGTTGGATACGTGCTTTCTATTACGAAGAGCGAAGGATAAATACGGCAGCGCGCAATATTAAAATACTAGAGTTACCCGCCGGACGCTACTCTGCTGTTGTTACAACCCTAGAGGATGTGCCTGCTTTTAATGGCATTGAGAGTTTTGCCGAGTTCACCTATTACAATCCGAAAATTTGATTCACATCTGTAAAAAAACAAGGAAATAACGAGTATGAAAAAGAAATATACTGTAACCTATAAAGTTGCTCCGATGGGGGCGAAATATATTTATCAGGCCGATAAAGTAAAACACAAAGCTGGAGACGTACATTCTTCATTTGGCGGTCATATGTGGTATGTTTTAAATGACGGCAACGGGAATAAAGCGAGTTTTGGCTTCGAGTCAAAGTATGACCAAATGCTTGGTGAAGGGAACATAACCATTTATGATGATGCGGCCTACCAACAGACTTCTTACGAAACCACCGTAGAATTGACTGAATTTCAGTACAACAGGTTAAAAGTTTTTTCAGAAGACCCATCGTTAGTTGGATTTGATGCTAAGCATTACAACGTGGCTAAAAACAGTTGCGTGGATTTCGTATTTGCATCATTAAAAGCCATTGGCTATAACGAAAAAGGTTCCAAGGGAGAACTGTTCCCTAATAATAATCCTATGCATTTGCGTGATATGTTGCAAAATAATGGAAGTCGAATTATCCGTGACAACTTGAGTCGTTATATTCGTTATAGTGACTTTTATTATCTGGACGATGAAAGTGGTCGAGCGTGTTTATGGCTTAGGCCAGAGGATACGAAAATCACTCTACCGATGAAGCCATTGATTAACATCGATATCGTGTCCACGCCAAAACCTCTGCGGCATATTCAGGGCGAAAACAAAGCTCAGCAGGATGTTGCTAACGGGTTTATACAAAATTCTGCAACACATAAAATATCTGCCGTCGGGGATATGCTCAATAAAACAGACTTTGCCTCCACCCAGATGGCAGGTCTTGCCACCGGTGGTATTCGTCCCGGTGAAATGCAGCTTGACCCCAATGTCCGACCTAACACTTATCTGTCAGAGTTCTATAAGCCTTTCTACCAACCCGGGGACACTAGTAAGCTGGATTTCGGCTTACGTAATGCTGTGACGTTGAACGGCTTGTCGGCGATGACAACGTTTAACACTTATGTTGACCCGCTGTTATTGGATCTGAGCGGCAATGGTGTGCATATGACTGACATTCGTGACGGCGTGCTTTTCGACATGGACAACAGTGGCACGCTTAAGCGTAGCGGCTGGGCGGATCGCAATACGGGAATACTGGTGATCGATGATGGTAGCGGTCAGATAAAAAATGCCAGCCAGATGTTTTCCGAATACTACGGTGGCAAGGCTGGGATAAACGGTGCTGCTGGCGAAAAAAAATTCAAGGAGGGTTTCGGTGCCTTAGCCAGTGAAGATGCCAACAAGGATGGAGTGATTGATCCGACTGACCCGATCTGGAGCAAGCTGCGGGTCTGGGTCGACAGCACACACGATGCAAAAGTTGATGCGGGCGAACTCAAGACACTGGCGGAATTGGGTATTACTCAGATAAGCGTCCGAGCTTCGAACAAAACAGACGTCCGTGATGGGAATAAAGTTGTTGCCAGTGGGTCGTTTACTATCAATGGTAAAGCTCAGGAAGTGCTGGCCGTCGATTTTCTCGGTGACCCCGTCAGCAATACCCTAAGTACTGAGGGAGCGGGCACGCGAGTGACCTCCACACACAACGATATCACAACCACGGCTTACGCCAGTCAGAGTGAAACAGATGAAACCCTAAATGCGGAGCAACTGGGAGTCAGCAATCTGTATGGTGGCAGCGGCAATGATACGCTGATTGCGGCAAAAACTGGCAGTTGGCTGGTCGGGGGCGCAGGGAGCAATACCTATGTCGGTGGTACCGGCGATGATGTTTTTGTTATCAGCGCTTCTGACGATACGAAAAACATTCACGGCAATGGCGGGCACGATACGGCGATCATTGTCGGTAACCAAGGCGTGGAGCTGAACATGGGTCAAGCCAGTTTAACCATCGCCGAAGGTGGGAGCGGCAACGATACTATCATAAGCGGTAGTGTCAACGGTGTCTTTATCAAGGGGGGCTCCGGCAATTCGACTCTGATAGGTGGCATGGGTAACGACGTCCTGGTCGGCGGCAGCGGGCGCAACACCATCGTTGGTGGCACGGGTAAGTCGGTTATCTATGCCGGTCCTCAGGGTGACACAGTTTACGCCTCCCAAGGCGGCAGTATTATTCACGCCGGTGGCGGCGATGATAAGATTTTTGGAGGCTTTGGTGACGACGTGATCGAAGTGGGTCACGGCAATGCTACGATTGATGGGGACGGCGGGATCAACATCGTCAGCCTGCACGGTAACCACGGCGATTATCAAATCACCCGTACCGACAGTGGGTATGTGGTGGCCGATAAGGTCGCCGGGCGTGACGGCACGGTTACGCTGAAAAATATCCAAAAACTCAATTTTTCAGATATTTCGGCGGTTGATTTACAAACACCCAATGCGATGCCTGTCGAGGATGTCCTGACCCACGACAAGGACGGCAAGGTTTTTGATCGTACTCAGCCACATCTGATTGCCGCAGAAAGTCTGCTGGCTAACGATCAACACCTTAACAGTCAGGGTGCCCTGCGCATTGCCAATGTTGGGGATGCGATAGGCGGTACGGTCAAACTCACAGCCCAGGGCGATGTCTTGTTTACGCCGGATGCAGATTACACAGGTGTAATTAGCTTTAAATATGGTGTAACTGACGCAGCTGGTAATCCGTCAGCATCGGTAGTCGATCTGAGTAGTGGGGAAACAGCGCCGATGCGCGCCGTTGCTACATTATTGACCCCGGAAGTCCCGCTCGATCCCTTGGCTGCTCAACAATGGTATCTGAGCGATGCCAACATTCTGCCGGTCTGGAAGGACTACACCGGCAAAGGGGTACGCATTGGTCAGTTCGAGCCGGGCGGTAAGTTTGCTACCGCGCCTGAAATATTTGATGTCAATCACCCCGACCTTGCGGCGAATGTTGACAAAGCTTGGTTGCAGACTCAACAAACCAATGGCACTTTGCCGAACGTGGTGTCGAACCACGCGACAATGGTGGCGGGTGTGATGGTCGCGGCGAAAAATAATAGAGGTGGCGTCGGGGTTGCCCATGATGCTACGTTGGGCGGCTATTATCTGGCCAATGACGGTGCCGATCTTGCGGGACTGGGACATATGGTCAGTTTTGACGTTGCCAACAATAGCTGGGGATTTGCCAACGATTTCGTACTCAGCAGCTTTCAGGACGGCTCTATAGATACTGCCGCGTCGCTGAGCATGAATGCGCAGTACGCGGCGGCCAATGGTCGTGGCGGATTGGGTACCGTCATCGTGGCGGCGGGCGGCAACCACCGTGCAGAAGGCGGCAATGCCCAAGGGTCACTGACCAATAACAACCGCTTTTCGGTGGAAGTCGGTGCAATCAACGCACAGGGCGATTTGTCGACTTTGCAGATTGGCTCCTCTCCGTTCTCCAACCCGGGAGCCAGCTTGTTGGTTTCGGCACCGGGCAGCAATGTCGTGTCTACCAGCTATATGCTGAAAACCGAACGTGGTTCAACTTTCGGCAATGACTACACCAGCATGCAAGGCACCAGCTTTGCCGCTCCGATAGTCTCCGGTGTTGTTGCGTTGATGCTTGAGGCCAACCCGAACTTAGGCTATCGGGATGTGCAGCAGATCCTTGCTCTATCCGCTCGCAAGATCAATGACCCCTCTACCGCATGGAGCGATAATAACAGCCATAGCTGGAATGGCGGCGGCATGCATACCAGCAACGATTACGGTTTCGGTCAAATCGATGCGCGAGCCGCTGTTCGCTTGGCTGAGTCTTGGATGACTCAAAGCACCGCTGCCAACGAGTTCGTCTATAGCGCATCCAGCGGCCCTTTGGGGAAAACCTTGGCAGCAGGTGAAACGCTGACGTCATCCATCGCCATGAATGCCGGTCTGAATGTCGAACATGTCGAGATCGATTTTGACGCTCAGGTAGGCCGTCTTGGCGATCTGACGCTCAAACTGATCTCTCCTGATGGCACTCAGAGCATATTGCTCAATCGTCAGGGTAAGGTTCCAGACGGCATGCCGGGCGCGAGTGCGACTGATCTAGGTAGTAGCCAGTCGGGGACGTTCAAATACAGCTTTATGTCGACCCATGATTTTGGTGAACGCTCGGCTGGCAACTGGACCCTACAGGTGAGCGATGCGAATTCCGGCCTGCCGGTCACATTAAATGCCTGGTCGCTACGTTTGTACGGCAGCAAGAGCACCTCGGATGACACTTACTTTTACACCGACGAATATATCCAATCGGTGGTCGGGCAGGCCAACCGCGCGGTGTTGGATGATGCGGCGAATGGCGTGGCGGGAGGGCGTAATACTCTCAATGCGGCGGCTGTTTCGCGGGATACCTCGGTCAACTTGCTGACTGGCGTTGCCAACATTGGCGGCACAGCGTTGACAATAAAGAATCCGTCGGGCATTCAGAACATTGTCACCGGCGATGGCAACGATACGTTAGTCGCTGGTAATACCGACGCATTGCTTGATGGCGGGCGTGGAAACAATACACTGGCAGGCGGTGCGGGCAAGGACTTCTTTGTGGTCCACCGCCGTGAGGCGGGTAGCGATATCATTAGCAACTTCGAGGCGGCTCATGGCGAGATCATCGATCTGGTCGGATTTCGTGGAAAAACGTTTGCCGATCTGTTGCTGACGCAGCAGGGGGCGGATGTTAAGGTCGATCTGGGTAAGGGGCAGAGCATTGTCCTGAAAAATCAGACACTCGCCGGGATCGGTGCGGCGAACTTCAAGTTCCAGGACACCTTTATCGCCCCGGTGGCTTATACGAGTAGCGACGCCTCAACGCTCCAGCCACAAGAAGGCTTGGGAACCGTGATCCTTAAGGGCGGCGGCAAGGGCGTCATGCTCACTAGCGATGCTCAGGGTCAGATGAAATTTAGCTTGAATGGGACGATCTATAGTCATGACAGTGCGGCGTCAGACGTTTTTGTGGTGGCAGCCCAATTGGGCGTCAAGGACTACAAGAATGCATTACGTGGGTTCCGTCACGGCATTGATAAAATTGATTTGAGTCAAACCGGAGTCACTGATTTCAGCCAACTCACAATTGCTAAGAGTCATCGTGGCACGATCAACGGCCTGTCACAAATTCATGGCGTTGAAGTTATCTTTAATGGGGCCAGCGGTACTGATTCAAACGTGAAGTTGCTGTATCTCGATACCCTGGATATTTCGCAGGTCGATGCGGCCGACTTCCTTTTTGCGGAGCTTACGCCGGATTTGGTCCCAACGGTCAAGCCAGTGGTGACGCAATCTCTTGATAAACCGACGGTGACTGTACCGGGTTCATTGACACCAATTGTCGACCCTCTTGGCGTTGATAAGCCTTTACCACTTTCCCCTATCGACCTGAAGCCGATTAGTATTCCCCCAAGGAAGCCGGTTAGCATTCCCCTTATTGACTGGAATCTGACTAAAATTTCTTCTATTGATATTGACCGGGATATGATTAAAGTTACCCCTGTTGAGCTGAATCCGACCAGAATTAACACTGGCCTTGTCGACCTGAGGTCGCGTTTTGACCAGAATGTTGACCGGATGTCACTGATTGACCGGAAGCCGATTAGCACTCCTCCTGTTGAGCCGCGCACAACGCTTAACGTTCCGAAAATTGAGCCAGCAGTGGAACCTACACCGGTGACCACTGACCCTAATTCCATTACGGTCCAAAAAACTTTTGGCGAGGTTACCTTGGGGGACGAGAGTAAGACTGTCAATGTGAAAGCCGTGGGCGTCAAAATGGTTGCGGGTAACGGTGACAATACAGTCAATGTGGCAGAATCGATGTCAAATATTACGCTGGGTAATGGTAATAACGTCATTGTCGGAGATATCGACAAACTAACAGTCGGACATGGTAACAATAGTATCACTGATACAGGAGGGAGGGCGACAATGAAGGTAGGGGACGGTAATAACCATATAGTGTCTAGTGGTACTATGTCGCGAGTGGAAGTAGGGAATGGTGATAACCATATCGTGACCAGCGGTACTATGTCGAAAGTGAAAGTCGGGGATGGTAATAACCATATTGTGACCAGTGGTACTATGTCGACGGTAGAAGTCGGGCATGGGGACAACGATTTGGAATTTAGTGGTAAGATGGGGAATTTAGTGTTCGGAAAGGACATCAGCCCTGAGCGTCTGTGGTTCCAGCATGAAGGGCAGGATCTGCAAATTTCGGTCATTGGCAGCAAGCAGGAGGTCACACTGCATAATTGGTATGCCAGTTCTTCCGAACGACTAGGTAGCATCATGGCGGGTGACGATCATCGGTTGACGGACCGTAATGTCGAAAATCTTGTCCAGGCGATGGCTGCCTTCGCGCCGCCGACACCTGCGACCACAATGCTCGGCGATGTCGAGCAACAGCGGCTGCAACCTGTGCTGGCAGCCAACTGGCACTGATCGGTAACAAGGCCCGCGATGGTTATCGCGGGCCTTTATAATAAATAGGTGAATCGCGCCGTTTAAATGTAAGCGCCCCAGATGAGGACGCCTGTCTTTCGACGGGCAAAATGTTCAACTTTTGGGGCGCACTTCAATTGGGCTAGGGTTTACGGGGTAATTGTTAAAAACAGATGGACGTCGGGTAATTGATTATTTTATCAGTCCGTTGCAGGTTTATCACTGTGGTTCCAAATTCAGCATAAGAATCTTAGAACGGCGCTGATAGTTATATAACACTTGTTTCTGAATCGGTAGCATTGAGAGTTCTGCGGGTTCAAAACCTCGCTCTTGGAACCAATGAATGCTGCGGGTAGTCAGAACAAACAGTTTTTCTAGTCCGAACTGTTTGGCGTGTTCCGCAATGCGATTCAGTAATACTTCACCTCTTAAAGAGCTGCGGTATTTAGGATGAACCGCTAAACAAGCCATTTCGCCAATTTTCTCCTCAGGATAAGGGTAGAGCGCAGCACAGGCGATAGTCAGGTTGTCGCGTTCGATAATGATGAATTTATCAATTTCTCTCTCAAGTTGTTCTCTTGAACGGCGAACCAGAATACCTTGTTGTTCCAGTGGGCGAATAAGTTCGAGAATACCACCAATATCATTGATGTTAGCGCGGCGTATTTGTTCTGCACTTTCCATCACTATTTGAGTGCCAATACCATCTCGGGAGAATAATTCTTGAAGTAGAGAACCATCTGCCTGATAACTTAATAAATGGCTGCGACGAACGCCACGACGGCAAGCTTTTACTGCACTTCGTAAAAAACGGACTGTACCTGAATAGTAGTCACCTTTGACTTCTTGCTCTTTAATCAGTTCCGGTGCTTGATTAAGAAAAATTTCCGATAGAATTTTTCCGTCTTTGTCTTGTACGCCTTGAGTAGAACAGAAACCAATCAGTTTTTCAGCCTGTAGTTTGATAGCCAACTGAGTAGCAACATCTTCAAATGCCAGATTAAAACTCTCTCCGGTAACAGAAACCGCAACAGGGCCAATTAGCACGATTGCGCCATTGTCTAATTGGCGATTTATGGCATGTTCATCGATACGGCGAATTTTTCCGCTGTGGCAATAATCCACACCATCATCAACGCCAAGAGGTTGAGCAATAATGAAGTTACCGCTGACAACACTAATATTGGCTCCTTGTAACGGGGTATTATTCAGGTTCATAGAAAGACGTGCGGTAATATCCAGTTGCAGCAAACCAGCAGATTGTTTGACTAATTCTAATGTTTTATTATCGGTTACACGGGTATGTTTGTGGTAAATCGGTTTGTAATGATGGTCTGCAAGATTTTGTTCAATTTGAGGTCTGGCGCCATAAACGACGACCAGGCGGATACCCAAACTATGCAGTAACCCTATGTCGTTGATAATATTGGTAAAATTTTCATGAGCAATAGCCTCTCCACCAAGCATAATAACAAAGGTTTTACCACGATGTGCATTGATGTACGGAACAGAATGACGAAATCCTTCAACTAATTCGGTGCTGCGTTCTTTCATAACAGACTCTCGATTGAATTTTTATTCGTAATTTATGCTTTTTTATTCCTTTTGAGAGAAAATGGCAAGAGGCAATTCAGATAAAAACATTTTCATATACCTGTAGACGTTAATAATTTGCAAAATATAAGATGCTGTTTATTGATGACAGCATAATGCCGATTGGTTAAAGTTTTTAATTCGATCGTTTCTTTGGTGAATATCACCCTGAGTGTTTGTATTTTATGAATGGAATATTAAGTAGATGAGTCATTCAGATCATAATCTGTCACGACGTCGTTTGTTGCAGGGAGCCGCAGCGATGTGGTTACTTAGTGTTAGCCAGGTGGGTTACGCAGCGTCAGCAAATGTTATAGCGGTACGTATTTGGCCAGCATCCAGTTATACCCGTGTGACTCTTGAATCCAATATTCCACTCAAATATCGCCAGTTTGTGTTAAAAAATCCAAATAGAATTGTGGTTGATCTTGACGGTGTACAACTGAATCACACTCTAAGCGGGATGGGGGAGCAGATTCAATCCCGTGATCCTTATCTTAAACTGGTGAGGGTAGGGCAGTTTAATCCTAAAACTGTTCGCTTGGTGTTCGAAGTTAAGCAATCGGTCAACCCACATATGTTTATTTTGAAACCAGTGGCGAAATTTAAACATCGTTTGGTATTGGATATTTATCCGGCAGCGAGGGTTAATACGGATGATGATCCATTACTTGCTCTACTTGAAGAGTACAATAAAGGTCATTTAGCAGAAGATTTACCAGTGGAAAAGCCAAAGTCAGGTAAAGCAGGTAAAGACAGGCCGATCATTATCATGCTTGACCCTGGACATGGCGGGGAAGATCCTGGCGCTATTGGCAAATATAAAACTCGTGAAAAAGACGTTGTTTTGCAAATTGCCCGTCGATTAAAAACGCTTATTCAGCGTGAACCGGGTATGAAAGTTTATATGACCCGTAATGAAGATGTGTTTATCCCGCTAAAAGTCCGGGTGGCAAAAGCGCGTAAAATGCGAGCTGATCTCTTTGTTTCTATTCATGCTGATGCCGTTACTAACCGAGTTGCCCGTGGTTCTTCGGTTTTTGCACTCTCGACTAAAGGTGCAACCAGTAATACCGCACGTTTTCTAGCCCAGACGCAAAACGAAGCTGACCAAATTGGCGGAGTAAGTAAAAGCGGTGATAAGTATCTGGATCATACGATGTTTGATTTGTTACAAACTGCGACAATCAATGACAGCCTTAAATTTGGTAGCGAAGTGCTTAAGCGTATGGGCAAAGTGAATAAATTGCATAAAAATCGGGTGGATCAAGCTGGATTTGCGGTACTGAAAGCACCAGATATCCCTTCGATTCTGGTAGAGACTGCGTTTATTAGCAATTTGGAAGAGGAGCGGAAACTGAAAACCGCACGTTTCCAGCAGCAAGTCGCAGAGTCAATTTTTGCGGGTATCAAAGCTTATTTCAAGAATGGTGGTAATTTGGCAATTTGAGCTTGCCGCTATGGGTAATTTTTGCTGTTAAACAGGGAAGGAGGCTATTTTCCTTTAGCCTATACTCCCCCCCTATTTAGTGGGTAGTGATAGGTTGAACTGCCAGGCGCAAGCCCATGACACGCAGAATCGCGCTTAGACTTCTAACTTCCGGGTTGCCCTCGGCTGACAAGGTGCGATAGAGCTGGTTCGGATTCAACTCAGCTTCCTTGGCCACGTTACGAACTCCGCCGAAAGTGTTCTCCTATCTGTTTCTACTCTTCCATTCACGCCAGTATTCACATGCTTTGGCTATGTCTGCGTTTTGCTTACGTTTGTCGCCGCCACAGAGCAGAAGAACTACAGTTAAGCCAGATTTGGCGTAATAGACACGATACCCCGGCCCTATGTCAATGCGCAGTTCCCAGACACCTTCGGACAAGGGGTTGTGATCGCCAAAGTTACCCAGTTCCATGCGCATAATGCGTCGGTCAATGGCAATTTGAGCCTTGGTGTCACGTACTTGTTCTCGCCATTCTTCAAAGACATCACGTCCGTTGTTGTCGATATATTGTTGTCGATATAGTGTCGTATCTCATTCATGGCTTTGTTATCGTTTATAAACGATAATCTGTCAAGCCAGAAATGACTATATGTGGATATTTATCATTAAACTGAGAGCAGATACGATGGCGACAAAATTATCTAAAAGTCATTATGAAGTTGCTTTTGGAGTTTGTATGCTGAAATGCATAAAGAATTGGTTGCGGGGGCCGGATTTGAACCGACGACCTTCGGGTTATGAGCCCGACGAGCTACCAAGCTGCTCCACCCCGCGTCCGTATAGATATTCTGAGTAGCGAAAATTGGTTGCGGGAGCCGGATTTGAACCGACGACCTTCGGGTTATGAGCCCGACGAGCTACCAAGCTGCTCCATCCCGCGTCCGTATTAGAACCTACTTTGTATTTTCCTGCATCACTAGCGCCTGCTGGAATCGGTTCCATTCGCAAATATTGAACTACTTTATAGTATTGGTTGCGGGAGCCGGATTTGAACCGACGACCTTCGGGTTATGAGCCCGACGAGCTACCAGGCTGCTCCATCCCGCGTCCGATGCGGGCACTATACTCAGGATAAGATCTGTTGCAAGTTTTTTTATTAATTATTGTTTGTTTCGTTACGTTTTTGATTAGTTACTCTGCGTATTGATGTTTTTCTATTCGTTTGTGTCGTTGTTTTGTTAAGTTATTTTTTTTATGGTAAGTTTCATCGTTTCTATTGGTTTAGTATTTTGTTCGCCACAGAATTATGTTGGTAAGAGAGAAAACAACAATGAAATACTGGGGTAAGTATCTGTTGTGTGGAACCGTGATTTCACTGTTGGTTGGATGTCATTCTCGCCCAACAGAACAGGGCCAACAATATAGAGATGGTCATATTGCTCAGGATTTACGGCTGGTTAATCAACCTAATGCGCAGGGTAAGCCAGTTAATGCAAAGGATTTTTCAGAGCAGGTTGCGCTGATTAGTCAGTCTGCTCCTCGTCTGTATAATCGTAATAGTTTAACTTTTGACGCTGTTCAAAACTGGATGCTAGCGGGTGGTGAAACCAGTAAGTTGAATCTGTTTAATTTACGCGCTTACCAGATGGAAGGTGTGGATAATTACGGTAACGTCCAATTTACCGGCTACTATACGCCAGTGTTACAAGCTCGTCGTGTTAAACAGGGGGAATTTAAATATCCTCTGTACCGGATGCCGCCTAAGAGTAAATACCGTTTACCAAGCCGAACTGAAATAGACAATGGCGCTCTTAGCCCCAGTCTGATTATTGGTTATAGTCGTTCACTGATTGATAATTATATTATGGAGGTACAAGGGAGTGGTTATGTCGATTTTGGTGATGGTGAGCCATTGACTCTTTTGGGTTATGCCGGTAAGAATGGGCATATTTACCGGAGCATTGGCAAGTTGCTGATTGAGCGCGGAGAAATTGCGCAGGAAGATATCTCTATACTGGCGATTCGTAAATGGACAGAATCTCACAGTGAGGCAGAAGTCCGTGAGCTGTTGGAGCAGAACCCATCATTTGTTTTCTTTAAACCTGAAAACTATGCGCCGGTACGAGGTGCGAGTAGTGTTCCTTTAATTGCAAAAGCTTCTGTGGCCGCTGATAAAATGCTTATTCCACCAGGAACAACCCTGTTAGCAGAGATACCTCTGTTGGATAGAGAGGGTAAATTTACCGGTCAGTACCAGATGCGGCTGATGGTTGCATTGGATGTTGGTGGGGCGATAAAGGGACATCATTTCGATATCTATCATGGTATTGGTGGGGCGGCGGGTATAGCGGCCGGTTTCTATAACCACTATGGTCGGGTTTGGGTGTTAAAAAAAGCGCCGCCGACCATGTTGATGGTAAATCAGTGATTGCTTTTCATAAATTTTATAACAGGTTTTCAGGATTGATATTCAGTAATGCAAACTTCTCTTTCTGATGCATATATGCAGCGCTTTGCGGGGACTGCCCGTTTATATGGTCAAAAAGCGCTCTCTTTGTTTTGCCATTCTCATGTTTGTGTCGTGGGTATCGGTGGTGTTGGCTCCTGGGCGGCTGAGGCTTTGGCTCGTACAGGAATCGGTGCGATCACCTTGATTGATATGGATGATGTTTGTATCACCAATACCAACCGCCAATTACATGCTTTAAAACAGCATATTGGGCAACCAAAGACTGAGGTGATTGCCGAGCGTATTCTGGCAATTAATCCAGAGTGCAAAGTGACTTGTGTTGATGATTTTCTCACACCCGATAATGTTGAAGAGATGATGGCGGTTGGATTTAGTTATGTGATTGATGCTATCGATAGTGTCAGGCCGAAAGCTGCGCTGTTGGCTTATTGCCGCCGCCATAAAATTCCGCTGGTGACAACCGGTGGAGCAGGAGGGCAACTTGATCCTACACAGATTCAGGTTGTTGATTTGGCAAAAACGGTTCAGGACCCTTTAGCGGCTAAACTGCGAGAAAGGCTGAAATCTGATTATCGTGTTGTGAAGAATGGCAAAGGTAAATTGGGCATCGATTGTGTGTTTTCAACCGAGCAATTGGTTTATCCGCAGAGTGATGGTTCTGTTTGTGCCGCGAAAAGTACCGCAGAGGGAGCTAAGCGTATGGATTGCGCTTCTGGTTTTGGTGCCGCAACGATGGTCACGGCGACATTTGGATTTGTTGCGGTTTCCCATGCCTTGAAAAAAATGGTGGCTAAAGCGCAACGTCAGGGTGATCTTTGATATACCCGTTATCTTTCAAGTTGCCTCTTTGTTGGCGGCACTCGCTCACCCCGGTCACATAGTTACCTATGCTTCCGGGGATTCACTCCCTTGCCGTCGCGATCCATCTTGAAATCCATAGGGTATATAAGATGTTGCGGCGTTCTGCACAGTATTGATTAGCGATTTGACGCCGTTTAACCGTGAGCCACTTATCTGTTGTTCCAGCCCTAGTTGGTGGAACAGTGCCAATAGGTTAGTTGCTAAAACTTGTTCCGGTGTTTTGCCTTCTACGGCAGTTAAGATTACCGCCAGCAGGCCTTTTACAATGCGGCCTTCGCTGTCACCATAAAAATGTAAATCGCCATCTGGTAGTAATTGATGCCCTAACCAAACCCGGTTTTCACAGCCGGACATTTCAGTGTCTTGCTGTTTCAAGTTCTCTGGTAATGCGGGCAGTTTCTTTGCCAGTAAGATTAACTGGCGATAACGATCTTCCCATTGGCGGCATTGGTCAAAGGTTGCAATGAGCTGTTGTTGGCTGATTTCCCGGCCAAATGGGTGTGGTGCAATCCGGTTTTCAGCGGTTTGAGTCATAATGTCATTCGTCCTGTAATTCATTCATCCTGTAATAGAGAAAGGCCAAATTTTACTGCCTGAATTAAAGCATCGGCATCCTGTTGGTTGTTGTAAGGCATAAAGGAGGCGCGCAAACAGCCGCTGATGCCTAACGCTTCGATCAAGGGTTGAGCGCAATGCTGACCGGAACGTAAAGCAATATTTTGTTCTGCCAGAATGGCGGCCAAATCACTGTGATGGATGTCGGTAAAATTAAAAGCCAATAAGCTGGAACCGGCAATGCGATAGCTGATAAATCCGGGTAAAGCGGAGAGTTGTGCTTCGGTATAATCAGCAAGTGCGACTGCATGGGTTTCGGCTTTGGCAATATCAATATCTTTCAACCATTCCAGCGTGGCAGAAAAACCAATAATACCTGCAACATTCGGTGTGCCCGCTTCAAACCGGAAAGGTACCGCTTCGGGTATAAAACCGCTGAATGAAGTGTGGGAAAGCATTTTTCCGCCACCTTGCCAAGGAGACATAGCATTAAGAAGCTCACTTTTGCCGTAAAGTATACCAACGCCGTTCGAACTATAGAGTTTATGAGCAGAGAATGCGTAGAAATCGATATCTGATTGTTGAACATCAATGGGATTATGAACAACGCCTTGGGCACCATCCACAACGACCAGGCAACCATGTTGGTGTGCTATTGCAGTTATTGCAGCGAGATCAACTGCTCCGCCAGTCACATTGGACATCTGGCTGATGGCTATCAATCGGGTGTGTTCGTTTAGCAGTTCAGGCAAAATGTTGATATCAGGCAATTTGTCATTGCCTAAAGGCCATTTAATAACCTTGGCACCGATTTGCTCTGCCAACATTAACCACGGTATCAGATTGGAATGGTGTTCCTGCTCACTCACGATAATTTCATCATCGGGCTGGAGATGAGGGCGGAAATAACTTTGAACAACTAGATTGAGGGATTCTGTTGTTCCTTTTGTCCAGATAATATTTTCAGCTTTTGGGGCGTTAATGAATTCAGCAACTCGTTGCCGGGCCTGTTCATAGCGGGATGTAATTTCCAGTGCTGCTTTGTGTTGGCTACGATGTACGGTAGCGCTACTGTTTCGATAATAATCTTGAGTTGCCTTTATCATGGCTTGTGGTTTGAGTGCAGTGGTTGCACTATCCAGAAATACCGTCTGTTGTTGTGATGGAAATTGTTGTGATGGAAATTGTTGTGATGGAAATTGTTGTAGCGCTGGAAATTGCTGGCGGAACTGTTCTGGTTCGAACTTTTTCATAGATGTATTAATTTTGTTTTGGTGGTGATGGGGCTTAACCATTTGTTTCTGGCTGAAAATGGATAGGTTATTACATGGAATAATATTGCCACGTTCCACGCCTTATGCCAAAAAAAAGCACCGCAACTGCGGTGCATTAAAAAATCACTATGGACAGACAGGGTAAATGTACAGAAAGTGAAAAAAACAGTAGCTTGAGCTACAGGGTCCGGTTTCCCAGACAACTTGCAAACACAACATCACAACCACAAAGCCAAAAGTTTCATAGCGTTAAGCTGATTCACTTTTCGTTCCGGCTTAGGAAGTGGCGCCACTATAGGGATTTACTGGTGTATCCTCAATGGACAATTTATAATGATTCGGATTACAAAAACTAATAACTAAATATAAAGAGTTACCGGTATCGCCAACATTACATAAGGGCTCACATGTCCAAACGTTTACCTCCACTTAATGCGTTGCGGGTTTTTGATGCCGCAGCGCGCCATTTAAGTTTTACTAAGGCGGCTGAAGAGTTATTTGTGACGCAGGCCGCAGTTAGCCACCAGATGAAAAGTCTGGAGGATTTTCTTGGATTGAAGTTGTTTCGTCGTCGCAATCGATCACTATTGTTGACTGAAGAAGGTCAAAGCTACTATCTGGACATTAAAGAGATATTCACGGCGATAAATGAAGCAACACGTAAACTTCAAGCTCGAAGTGCCAAAGGAGCTTTGACGGTTAGCCTTTCACCTAGCTTTGCTATCCAGTGGTTGGTTCCAAGGTTGTCCAGCTTTAATTTAGCTTATCCCGGCATTGATGTCAGAATACAGGCGGTAGACAGAGAAGAAGATAAGCTTGCTGATGATGTTGATGTTGCCATATTTTATGGTCGTGGAAATTGGCCGGGGTTACGCACTGATCGTCTTTACGCAGAATATTTGCTTCCCGTTTGTTCTCCTTCGTTATTGACTGGAGAAAATCCTTTGAAGACCCCCGCAGATTTGGCGCGTCATACGTTGTTACACGATTCTTCTCGTCGTGACTGGCAAGCGTATGTACGCCAGCTTGATATGCAGCAGCAGATAAATGTTCAGCAAGGACCGATATTTAGCCATAGTGCAATGGTGATCCAAGCCGCTGTTCATGGGCAAGGTATTGCACTGGCAAATAATGTCATGGCTCGGACTGAAATTGATGCGGGGCGCTTAGTTTGCCCATTTAATGATGTGTTAGTGAGTAAGAATGCATTTTACCTTGTTTGTCATGACAATCAGGCTGAATTGGGGAAAATTGCCGCATTCAGACAATGGGTTTTGGCACAGGCAGCCAGTGAGCAGGAGAAATTGGGCTTTATTACCAATGAGTAAGAGCGGAATAAGGCATTCGAGCTGTAAGAGCTCTCAGATAGAAGAAAAAGGAAGATAACAGTGAATAGTCGCTTAATGCTTATCTTTGCTGGCTTCAGTGGGTTTTTCTATGTGGCGTTTGGTGCTGTAGGGTCACATTTATTATCTCCGATGATGGAAAAATATCAGATAAGTTGGATTGATCTCGGTCTGCAATATCAGGGGATTCACACTCTGGCAATGATGGCGATGTCTGCCATGCTAATGCGTAAAGTTGTGCTCTGGTTTTACTGGAGTGGCGTTTTTTTTGCAGTAGGTATTTTGTTGTTTAGTGGCAGTCTCTATTGTATGGCTTTATTGCAGGTTAAATTTTTCGCTTATATTACGCCAGTTGGAGGATTTAGCTTTCTTATCGGCTGGTTTTTAGTATTAATTGGCGCTTTGCGTCTAAGGAAATCGGCGCTTCGCCATGAATAAAATTGCTTTATATTGCCGCCCTGGTTTTGAAAAAGAGTGTGCAGCAGAAATCACTGATAAGGCGGGTCAAAAAGAGATTTACGGTTTTGCCCGGGTGAAAGACAACAGTGGTTATGTCCTGTTTGAGTGTTATCAATATGAAGATGCCGATCGGCTGATTCGTGAGATCCCATTTCGGGAGCTGATTTTTGCCCGCCAGATGCTGATCGTGGGTGAATTATTGCGAGATTTACCTCCTGAAGATCGGATAAGCCCGATTGTCGGTATGCTGCATGGTGTCATTGAGCGTGCAGGTGAATTACGGGTTGAGGTGCCTGATACTAATGAAAGTAAAGAGTTATTAAAATTCTGTCGAAAATTTACTGTTCCGCTGCGTAATGCTATGCGTCAGGAAAAGATCTTGCAGATTCGGGAAAACGTTAATCGCCCGGTGATACACGTTTTCTTTATCGCTCCGGGTTGCTGTTATGTTGGTTATTCTTACAGTAACAATAATTCGCCATTTTATATGGGTATTCCTCGGTTGAAATTTCCTTCGGATGCACCAAGTCGTTCAACATTAAAACTGGAAGAAGCCTTTCATGTTTTTATCCCACATGACGAATGGGAAGAGCGGTTGGCTAGCGGTTTGTATGCGGTTGATTTAGGTGCATGCCCTGGTGGTTGGACTTACCAACTGGTGAAACGTAGTATGATGGTTCATGCGGTAGATAATGGCACGATGTCGAAAAGTTTGATGGATACGGGGCAAGTTAAACATCACAAAGTTGATGGTTTTAAGTTTGAGCCTTCGACAAAAAACATTTATTGGCTGGTATGCGACATGGTGGAAAAACCAGCAAAAGTGACGCAGTTAATGGCAGATTGGTTAGTTAATGGCTGGTGCCGGGAAGCTATTTTTAATCTTAAATTACCCATGAAAAAGCGTTATGAAGAAGTTGCTCATAATTTGCATAAAATGAACTTGCAATTAAAAGAGGGGGGTATAAATGCACAAATTCAGGCAAAACACCTTTATCATGACAGGGAAGAAATAACGGTTCATGTTCGTCGTATTTGGTCTGCTTATGCAGCTAGCCGGAATGATTACTGATTCACTATTGTTCATCATCATTCTGGAATAACTCATAAAATAAGATTTCCTAAATCGCCTCAGCTATATCCTGAGGCGTTTTTTTTCAGTATTGAATAGCATTATTGCATTTTATCTCTTATTACCGTGCGAAGTAAAATGAGTGTATTAGAATGATTTAATTAATTTTTTAGCTAAGAAAGTATTACATAATACTCTATGTGTGTGGTGATTATGATTTAATGTAACAATGAATATTGTATGATTTATGTCGTAAAATTGTTGATTTTTTTACTTCATTTAAGGTAAATATAAAAATAAATATATTATTATAAGCGTTTAATTAAACGTGAAATTAATGTGAAATAATTCAATAAATTAAGATTATAAAATGGAAAATAATGCAATAGATTATTTTTTAATTGGTTTTATTAATGTTTTAAATATGGGGTTTAATTGTAATGTTAAATATAAATAATGTTTATTTGATATATACCCGTCATCTTTCAAGCTGCCTCTTTGTTGGCTGTACTCACTCACCCCGGTCACATAGTTATCTATGCTCCCGGGGATTCGTTCCCTTGCCGTCGCGATGCAACTTGAAATCCATAGGGTATAGATTTAAATTGCTGTTTTATATTTAATATATTTATGAATTAACCAGCTATGTTGATATTATTATTTTATATTCAAAAACCAAAAATATAATTTAATTATATTATGATGGAGTGCTTTATAATAAATGAAATATTAACTACTCTGTGATATATGTTTTTTATTTATTTAATCAAGTTGTTATTAATTTATTGATTCGTTAATTTATTAATAATATATAGGTGTTTACTGATTTAGGGCCTTTTCATATGAGTCATATCGTTCAATATTGCAGTCAAAGGTGGTCGATTATTCTGATTTTGTCTATTTATATAACGGCTTGGGATAATCTCAGATTAAAATTATTAATAATAATGTTATAAATTTTTTAAAGTTTACTTCATAGATAGTTAGATAAATAGATAATTAATTCGTAAGAAAATACCGCTAAGAAATTAGCGGTATTTTTTTCGCCTTAAAGAGTTATGTTATATAAAACAATCGTTTATTTGTTTTATGTTATTTTTATCACGTTTATATTAAAAAAATATGTTAATTGCTTTTTACATAATTAACTTTAGTGTTACGTTTATGTGAAAGGGATTTTAGTTGTTAATTTGTATGACCAAGGGCGGTCTGTTGTTTTCAGGTTTTATTGACTTGTATTTAATTAAATAAAAAGAATTTTACATCTAAGTCCTGAATTTATGGAGAAATATATGTCTTTAAAGAAGAAAATTTCATACTCGGAAGACGTTAGCGGTTCAGAAAAAGCAAATGAGTTGCTGAAATGGTTACAGGCTTATATACCAGGTAAAGATTCTAATATTGTCGTTGAGCATGAGCCTAGTAAAGATGCTGCTAAAGAATTAATCCGGGGTGATTATCGTTGGGGGCATCAGGACGACGATAAATCTAACGCTTTCCAATTAAAGTATACTTTCCTGGAGAGTAAGCCGGATAATATGCCGTGGCATATTTCTGAATTTTCAGCATTTAATGAAGAACAAAAAGCGGCTGCAAAACTGTCAATACAATCTTGGGCTGATGTTGCTAATATTAATTTCGTTGAAACCACTGATGTCAAAGAGGCAAATATCACCTTTGGATTCTTTGATGTTAGCTTGACGGGGAGCTATGCGTTTGCTTATCTGCCAACCCCCGAGAAGACACAGATAGGAACTTGGTATAACGCGAAAAGCCGTACTTTCTTAAACAACGATATCGACGTGAATGGTTATGGCCGTCAGACGTTTACGCATGAAATTGGCCATACTCTAGGGTTGCAACATCCGGCTGATTATAATGCGTCTGATAAGGTCAGCCCGTCTTATAAGAACAGCGCTACTTATTTTGAAGATAGCCGTGCTTATACCATCATGAGTTATTTTGGTGAGAAAAATACGGGTCAGGACTTTAAAGGTATTTATTCTTCTGCACCCTTACTCAACGATATTTCTGCCATTCAGGCGGTATACGGCGCGAATAGTACCATCCGTGCTGATGACACAGTATATGGTTTTAATTCCAACACAGATCGTGACTTCTATACCGCAAAAGATGAGAACAGCAAACTGTTGTTCACCGCTTGGGATACAGGGGGTAATGATACGTTTGATTTCTCTGGTTTTACTCAGGATCAACGTATCAATCTGAATGAAGCTTCTTTCTCTGATGTCGGTGGGCTGAAAGGAAACGTCTCTATTGCCCGTGGTGTCACGATTGAAAATGCGATTGGTGGCAGTGGTAATGACGTTTTAATCGGGAATGATGCCGCCAATACTCTGAAAGGTGGCGCGGGTGATGACATCATTTACGGTGGCTTGGGAGCAGATAATCTTTGGGGTGGGGAAGGCAAAGATACCTTTGTCTACCTGAGTGCCAAGGAATCACCTCCTCTTGAGCGTGATTGGATCCATGACTTTGTTTCCGGTGAAGACAAGATTGATGTATCACTGTTTGATCTGGGTGACGCCGGGAAGGGTGGCGTTAAATTTGTAAGGGAATTCACGGGGGAAGTCGGAGAAGCTGTGCTTCGTTATAACACGGTTGATAAGGTGAATGATTTCGCCATTAATTTGGGCGGTAAATTTTCCTACGATGATTTTTGGGTGAAGATTGTTGGAGAACCCATATTAGAGTCTGATTTCATCCTTTCGTAACACAACAACACAACCGCATCTGACTTAGATGCGGTTATTTGTTTGGAGGCGGCATGGTTTTTGCAGCTTGGTATCTGAAATTTGCATTCTTTGTTGCTCTGACATTCAGCATTAGCGGAGGAAGTATGGCTGGTAGTCTTGATCTCCCACACGCGAGTGAATTGAAAGGCGTGTGGCAATTGTCGGATAAACATCAACAATGCGATGTGTTATTGACTGACCATCCCTTACCAGAGGGATCAATTTGGTCACTTAATGGTAATAACGATTGTTTAGCGTATATGTTTGGCGAAGTGCCTGCCGGTTGGCGGCCAACTCCAGATGGACTCACAATTACTGATGAACAGGGGAGTGGTTTGGCTTTTTTTGCTCATGAGCCAGATGGTTGGTTTGCCCGCTTTGCCGATGGTCGGGAATTAATGATAAAGCCCAATAAGACTAATAAGAAAAATGAATAAGAAAGGAAACATTAACATCAGATAGTTATATTTTTAAAAAAATAAAAATAAGGAAATAGTGTGAAACTACTGCTCCCGAAGGATGAAATTACTGATGTCATTCGTGCTCGTAGCCGGGTATTCTGGGCTATCGGGTTGTTCACTGCTTTTATTAACTTGCTGATGTTAGTTCCGTCTGTTTATATGTTGCAGGTTTATGACAGAGTATTGCCGTCGGGCAATGAAATCACTTTGCTGATGTTGACTCTGATTACCCTCGGCATGTTTGCCATGATGGGAATGCTGGAATATATCCGTAGCATGATTGTTATCCGTATTGGCAGCCAGCTTGATATGAAGCTGAATAACCGGGTTTATACCGCATCTTATGAATCGAATCTGAAAAATGGCACTACTGATGCTGGTCAGATGCTCAATGACTTGGCCAATATCCGCCAGTTTTTGACGGGTAACGCCTTGTTTGCCTTTTTTGATGCCCCTTGGTTTCCAATCTATCTGCTCGTTATTTTTCTTTTTAACCCCTGGCTTGGTCTGTTGTCACTGGGCGGTGCACTGGTATTGATTGCCTTGGCTGTATTGAATCAGTGGTTATCAAGTCAGCCGTTATCCGAAGCCAGTAAACTCTCTCTACGTTCAGCAAGTCTTGCTAGCACTAATTTACGTAATGCCGAAGTCATAGAGGCGTTAGGTATGTTGCCGGTGCTACGTCGGAGATGGTTTGGATTACATGAGCGTTTCCTGGATTTCCAGCGCATTGCTAGTGAGCGGGCTTCAGTGATTAATTCAGTCACTAAAACAGTGCGTTTGGCTTTGCAGTCACTGATCCTTGGATTAGGGGGCTGGTTAGCGATTGGTGGGCATATTACGCCGGGTATGATGATTGCGGCTTCAATTTTGATGGGACGTGCACTTTCACCGATTGAGCAACTGATTCAAGCCTGGAAAGGCTGGAGTGGTGCTCGTTTGTCATGGCAACGGTTAACCAACCTGTTGGAACAACAACCGGAACGTAAACCGGGAATGTCATTGCCGGCGCCAAAAGGAAGTTTAGCCGTGGATAAAGTTTCCGCAGCGCCGCCGGGAAGAAACAGTAAGGTTGTTTTACAGGATATTAGCTTTTCGTTGGATGCCGGTGATGTGATGGGATTAATTGGTCCCAGTGCGTCTGGGAAATCGACTCTTGCCCGGTTACTGGTTGGAATATGGCCGGCACAGGAAGGCGTTGTTCGTCTGGATAATGCAGATATTTATCAGTGGAATAAAGATGAACTGGGCTCCTCAATCGGTTATTTACCGCAAGATATTGAGTTGTTTGGTGGCACTATTGCTGAAAATATTGCTCGTTTTAATGAAGTGGAGCCAGAAAAGGTGGTACAGGCGGCAAGGAAAGCGGGCGTTCATGAGCTGATATTAGCACTTGATAAGGGCTATGACACCGTGATTGGTGCTGGCGGAGTTGGATTATCTGGTGGGCAGAAACAGCGAATTGGCCTTGCTCGTGCATTATATGACGAGCCGTCATTGGTCGTGTTGGATGAGCCTAATTCTAGCTTGGATGAGGCAGGGGAAAGAGCATTGAATGAGGCGATTTTTCAGTTAAAAGCACAAGGAAAGACAGTGATTGTGATTACTCACCGCACCTCATTGCTATCACAGACAAACAAAATATTGCTACTGGTTCAGGGGAAAATGAAGATGTTCGGTTCATCTCAACAGGTGATGGCCGCTTTATCACAAAGGAATAATAGTCAGGAACATTCTGCGACTAAGGCAGTCCCACAGGCATCATAGGTAAATGTGCATTTAATGATAATAATATCAAATAGCTGAGACGGAGATTTCTGTCCGGGAGTGGATATGTCTGATCAGATTACGCCGGTAAGAGATGAAAAAGGATTGTTGCCTTTGGAAGAAAGGCATTTTTTACGACTAGGATGGTTAGTGATTGGTGTGGGGATACTGGGATTTCTCATTTGGGCCGCGTTAGCACCGTTGGATAAAGGGGTTGCATCTTCAGGTGTGGTGGTTGTGGATGGTAATCGTAAAACAGTTCAGGCCCCGGCAAGCGGTATCATCAGCCAGATTAAGGTTGTTGAAGGAGAAACAATAAAAGCGGGTCAGACACTCGTCCAGCTCAGTCAGGTGCAGGCAAAGGCACAGGTCGATGCACTTCAAGATCAACTGTATACCACGCTGGCAACGGAAGCCCGTTTATTAGCCGAACAGCATGGTGATGAAGCGTTAATTTTCCCCGACATATTACAGCAATTACAATCTGAACCACGGGTGAATGAGATTATCGAACTGCAAAAACAACTTTTTGTATCACGCCGTGAAGTACTGAGAAGCGACTTGGCAGGGCTTGAGCAATCTGTCGAAGGAATAGATTTCCAAATTAAAGGGCTGAAATCTTCTTTTCTCAGTAAACGCATGCAGCAGGCGGCGCTTAAAGAGCAAATAACTAATCTGAAATCTTTAGCGGATGAGGGCTATTTTCCGCGTAATCGTTATCTGGAACTTCTGCGTGAGCAGGCTGAACTCAACAGCAGCATAGCGGAAATGGAAGGACGAGCGGGTCAGCTTGAAAAGCAATTACAGGAAACACAGCAGCGTATTATTCAGCGCAAAGCAGACTATCAGCGGGAAGTGCGCACACAATTAGCAGAGGTGCAGGTCTCTGCCAGTGAATATAGAAATAAGCTAGATACAGCCCAGTTTGAACTGACTCATACTTCAATTGTTGCGCCGGTTGACGGCACGGTGGTGGGATTAAATATTTTTACCCAAGGTGGGGTTGTTGCTCCTGGCGAAAAACTAATGGAAATTCTGCCGGACCAGATGGCGTTTGAAGTGGAAACTCGTGTTGCGGTTAATTTGGCAGATAAGATTAGTAAAGGGTTGAATGTGGATCTGATGTTCACCGCTTTTAACCAGAATCGGACGCCAAAAGTTGAAGGAAAAGTTGCCGTGATTTCCGCAGATAGGTTGGTCGATCCAGCAACCAGTCAACCTTATTATCAGATGAGAGTGGTTGTCTCTCCTGAGGGAATGGAAAAACTGAAAGGGTTGGATATCAGGCCAGGGATGCCGGTTGAGGTCTTTGTCAAAACGGGTTCCCGCTCTCTGTTAAGTTATCTGTTTAAGCCATTGTTGGATCGGGCTTCAACATCGTTGATAGAGGAGTGATGATGAAACTGAATAATGCTTCTTTATCAAGTGGTTTGCTGATTTTTTTCTGTGTCGGCTTGTTCTCTTTTCCTGCATGGGCATTGAGTTTGACTGAAGCCTATGCGCTGGCGTTAGAAAATGATCCTACTTTTCTTGCCGCAGCGAAAGAGCGGGAAGGCGGTGAAGAGTATGAAAAGCTCGGCAGAGCTGACTTGTTACCTAAAGTAATAATGTCTTACCAAAATTCACCGCGGAATTGGCAACATATGGAGTCTGTTGGGTATGACTTCTGGGGTAGGAAGACAACTAGCAGTCGGGATCGCCAATATAGCAGTTATAACGCGGCTGTTGTGTTGACTCAGCCGTTGATCGATTTTGAAATATGGGCTCGTTATAAAGCCAGTCAAGCTCACACCTTGATGAGTAATGAGCGTTTTCGGGCAGATTTTCAGCAATTGGCTGTTCGGGTCGTGAATGCTTACGTAGATGTGGCTTATGCACAGGATCAGATTGATTTAGTCATACGGCAGAAAATGGCTTATGAAAAACAACTGGAACTGAATAAAAAGTTGTTTATTTCTGGTGAAGGGACACGTACTGATGTGGTGGAAACACAATCTCGTTACAGTCAGGCGATTGCTGATGAGATAGCAGCTAAAGACGATTTGGATGCGGCAATCCGAAGTTTACAGCTCATTGTGGGTGTCTCTCTCCCTGTTGATTTACCGGTGCAACGGTTGTCAAATAAAAAACGATTCCAGATATTGAAGTTGTTACCTGAACGTTATGAGGCGTGGGAAGAATTGGCATTAGCCAACAATCCGGTCCTGGCCGCTTCGCGTCAGGAGGTGAAAGCCGCGTACCATGAAGTACAGCGTAATCGGGCAGGCTATTTACCTAAGCTGGAGTTTTATGCTTCCCATTCTGAAAACGAATCCAGCAGCGATAATACCGTAGATCAAAAATATCGAACCGATACCATTGGCTTACGGATGAGCATGAATATCTATAATGGTGGTGCTACGTCTGCCTCTGTACGTCAGGCGGCGGCCAACTATGGCAAGACTAAATATGATCTTGATGCTCAGGCTGGAGAAGTCCTCAATGCATTACGCCGCAATTATAATCAGTACTTAAATAGTGAAAAACGGATTAGTGCTTATGAAATGGCGGTTGAATCAGCTAGCTTACAGGTAGATGCGACCAGTAAAAGTGTTGCGCTTGGGCAGCGGGTTAATGTGGATGTCTTGAATGCTGAACAGCAGTTATATACTGCTCGACGCGATCTCTCACAAGCAAAATATAATTATATTAAGGCTTGGATCGGCCTGCTTAGTGAGGCCGGAGAATTAAAAGGCGAACATCTGGATAAGATAGCGAAGTATTTTCGTTAGGTTGCTGTTGTCAGCCGGAGTTGTTGCAGATTACCATTTAAAGCCAGATCGGTACGTAATGATGCAACTTCCCGGCTGATAAACGCCATTTCTTGATTTGATTCTAGTTTATTGCGCCATTTATCGGGTTGTTGGTCGAGGTTCTGGAACAGATTATCCAGTGTACCGGCCTGCTGCAGTAAAGTGGCAGCGGTTTTCGGCCCGATCCCCTGAATCCCCGGAATTTTACTGCTACTTATCCCCGCCAGCCCCCAATAATCAGGCAGTTGTTCTGGTAAAACGCCAAACTCTTGTTGAACAAATGGCATATCCAACCAGCGTTTCTGGAAGTAGTCACGGATACGGATATTGGGTGAAAGTAATTGGCAATAACCTTTATCAGTAGAAACAATCGTCACGTTGTGACCAGCGGAAGTCACTTTTACGGCTAGTGTTGCTGCCAGATCATCAGCTTCATGCCCTTTGGCATGCCAGCAGGTGACCCCTTGTTGTTCAAATGATGCTCTGATTTGTGGCATTTCTTGTTGCAGATTGTCAGGCATGGGCGAACGGCCGGCTTTGTAGTCAGGTAATATCTGGTGACGCCAACTGTGACTGCGATTCTCTTCATCGAATACTGCAACGGCATGCGTGGGATGAGTATGTTGGATAAGTTGCCGTAGCGCATGTTCACAAGCAGGAATGCATGGACTACCCTGTACAGCATGAATGCGTCGGATAAGGTTAAGAGCGTCAACAATGAGAAGGTGTATCATATGGGATCACTTTAAATAGCATAATGCTCCATCCGTGGAGCGCAGGTATTTTTTCAGGTAATTTTATTTGATGATTTCGTAGCAAGGTTCGTAGGCAGTACCTCCCGGTAGTTTCATTCGGTACTGTTCCACAAAGTCTTTCAGTAGCTTATCCATATGGCGCATTATCCTAGCATCACCGTGGATTTTGAATGGACCCTGTTTTTCAATCGCTTGAATACCTACCTCTTTTACATTGCCTGCAACAATTCCAGAAAAAGCCCGGCGTAGTGATGCTGCCAGTTTTTCAGGGGGTTGATCAGGATAGAGATTAAGATCCGCCATGTTTTCATGAGATGGTTCAAACGGCTGTTGCAAATCATAATTGATTTTCATTGACCAATTAAAACTATATGCATCACCGGTACTGTGGCGGCTATCTCTCACTAATGGCATCGCTTCTTTCATTATTCTGGCAACTTCAGGCGCATTATCAATGATAATGTGATAGTAGCGTCGTATATCTTCGCCCAATGTATGAACAATAAATTCGTCCAGAACCTGGAAATAGTTTTCACTCTCTTTCGGTCCGGTAAGAATCAATGGCAGTATTTGCTCCTGATTTTCTGGATTCATCAGAATACCTAGCAAATAAAGCAATTCTTCTGCTGTACCGACACCTCCTGGAAAAATAACGATACCATGAGCGATACGAACAAAAGCTTCCAGACGTTTTTCGATGTCTGGCATGATAATCAACTCGTTCACTAATGGATTTGGGGGTTCAGCCGCAATGATTGATGGCTCGGTAATACCAATAAAACGGCTATTTTTGTAATTCTGTTGGGCATGGCCGACAGCCGCACCTTTCATCGGTGCTTCCATTGCTCCGGGACCACAGCCGGTACAGATATTCAGTCCACGTAACCCAAGCTGATTACCGACTTTACGGCCATACTGATACTCTTGCTTACTAATTGAGTGGCCTCCCCAACAGACGATCATGTTGAGATCTTCATCGGTATGCAGTGCTCTGGCGTGGCGCAGAATAGAGAATATTCTGTTGGTGATATGCGCGCTATGCTCTGAATCGGAATAATCCTGTTGTTCTGGATCGGTAATCTGTGTATGAACAAACAAGATATCCCGCAGCACTGCGAACAGGTTAGCTTGTAGTGAATGAATAATTTTTCCATCAACGAATGCATCTTCTGGTGGATCCACCAGTTCCAGTTTTACTCCGCGCTCACGGCGCAATACGTTAATCTCAAAATCGGTGTATTTAGAGAGCAGCTCTTTGCTATTATCGGTTTGGCTACCTGAATTGAGCACGGCCAGTGAGCAATTACGGAACAGGCGATACAGATCACTTTTTGCGGTACTCTTTAGCATATCTACTTCAAGTTGAGATAATAAATCCATCGAGCCGAGTGGGTTGATATGTGTGATCAAGAATGACTCCTTGTATACCGTGTATGGATTACATATCAATATCACTAAACTGAATGTATTACATGCCCTATTTCAGCTTATTTTTCACGAATTGCGTTTAGGAAAGCAGATTTAGAACGGATTTATTGACGTGCCAATCTGCCTGTTTCTGGAACAAAGCCTTCACTATTTGTACGCCACGGATTGATATCTAATCCCCCACGACGGGTATAACGAGCGTAGACTGAGAGCTTTTCTGGTGCACATAATTGTTGTAAATCGCTGAAGATACGCTCGACACATTGCTCGTGAAACTCATTGTGATGCCGGAATGATATCAAGTAACGTAACAATGCTTCCCGATTGATTTTTAACCCTTTGTAGTGAATCTGGACAGATCCCCAGTCAGGTTGATGAGTGATCAGGCAATTAGATTTCAGCAGATGGCTAACCAAAACTTCTTCTACCAGCGGGCCTTGTGCTGCATCTTGCAGATAATGACGATTGAAATCATATTCAGTCACTTCAATGTCCTGATCGTCAATACATTCACCTGTAAAAGCGGAGATTGGCTGGTTATTGAAATGATCTAAGTGATAGAGTGACACTTCCACCTTGCCTTCAGCACAAGCAGCCAGATCGCGCTGTAGTGTTTCTTCGACGGCTTGCCAGTTTTCAAAACGAGTTTGGTTAAAGCTGTTCAGATAGAGCTTAAAACTTTTAGATTCAATCAGGTTTTTACTTATTGCATTTAAACTAACATGTCCGATAGCAACTTGTGGCAAACCGCGGCTATTCAGCCATGATAGTTCATACAGTGTCCAGATATCAGCGCCATGAAATGGCAAATTATCAGGGAAAATTTCCAGCGGTTCACGGTTCATATTACGGGGTACAGCTTGCAATAAGCTGGCATCATATTGGTCACGATATAAAGTGGTTTTACCCAGAGTAAGTTGCTCAAGAGCTTGGTGATCCCGATATAACGACATGTTATTCCTCAAAATCTGATAATAGTGGTTGCTTAAGTTTAGCAAGTTAGCGCGTTTGTCTGAATTTTATTTGTTCGCTCATTTTTGGTTTACTATAAAATTGCTAAGTACACCCTAACAGTTACTGGTTGAAAATAATATGATTTCTAATGTTACAGAAGCGTTGTCTAATTTTACCCGTTGTTATGTTGATTTGTGGCAGAAGGAAACCGGAACCCCTCCTGCAAGCCGTGAACTTTATGGTGTACCATCACCTTGTATTACCCAAACTGGTGACAACGAAGTTTATTGGCTTCCTCAGCCTTTTCCTTTAGAGGATAAGCTGAATAGCGTCGAAGTTGCACTGGATATACAATTGCAGCCAGCAATTCATGATTTTTATACATCACAATTGGCCGGTGATATGACGGTAACGTTTGAAGGTCAACGGCTTAGTTTGATTCAGGTTTGGAGTGAGGATGACTTTATCCGTTTACAGGAAAACTTGATAGGACATTTAGTGACACAGAAACGGCTGAAACTGTCGCCAACGGCGTTTATTGCGACGATGGAATCAGATGATATGGGTGTCATTTCTCTGTGTAATTTGACCGGTGAAGTGATCTTGGAACAGTTTGGCAGTCATAAACGAAAGCGCTTATTTACCGACTTAATTGGGTTTCTTGGCGCAATTGAACCTGCCTTTATGCGTTAGGCCCCGATTTTTAACGCTGCCTTTGTGAGATATCTCTTACACTTCATGTAAGAGATATCATTGTTTACTTTTGTAAGTTTCACATTAGTTTATTATTTTCATTTTATTTCAATAGTCTATAAATAATCACAGATTTTATTCTTTGCCCTGACTTACTAGTTCCATTATGTGTAGCTTGTTTCATCGAACGAATTAATTCATTCTGTCCTCAGCAGGAAAGGAATCATTGCGCACAATTTCTCAAGGACAGATGAGTGATGATGGTCAGGATGACAAATGCATAACAGGATCGTATGCAACATAAATAAAATGATGGGTAACGGATAACCAACTAGGGACAATTTGTCAAGGAGTGAGCAGGGAGCATATTATTAGCGGGACTGCTATAAAATCAACTTAAGGGGAGCGCTTGTGCGCTCCCTTCTCTTATTTGGTGGAGCAAGCAAATTTTCAGCTAAGGGGGATCGATGGTATTCTTGCGGGCTTGGTTGTTTTGAATAAAAATTGAGTCAGGCTGAAAATATGAGTACTGCAAAACAAATTCTGCATAAATTACAGTTAATTGAAGAAGCCATGAGGGAAATTGACCTGTGGCAGAGTCATCCGCCTAAACCGGAAGCTTTCGAAAGTGTTGAGCCGTTTTCCATTGATCGGATGTTAGCTGAAGAGTGGTTGCAGTGGGTATTGATTCCGAGAATGTATGCATTGTTGGAGCAGGGATTGGCGTTGCCTACGGCATTTGCTATCGCGCCTTACTTTGAGGAGTCTTATAAAGAAGATACTACCGGGCGTTACCAGCAACTGTTTGAACATCTTCGTGCGTTGGATCGCTTATTTATGCAGGATAACGTCTGATATGTTGGAAGTGTTATACCAGGATGATCATATTGTGGCAGTTAACAAGCCAGCGGGGTGGTTAGTTCATCGTAGCTGGTTGGCGCGTCATGAAACGGTCTTTGTTATGCAGACATTGCGTGATCAGATTGGTCAGCATGTTTTCCCGGTACACCGTCTGGATAGACCGACGTCAGGCGTATTGCTGATGGCGCTTTCCAGCGATGTTGCCCGTCAGCTCTCTCAACAGTTTGAACATCATCAGTTACAAAAAACTTATCACGCCGTCGTGCGCGGTTATGTGTTGGAATCAGCTATTATTGATTACCCTCTGGTTGAGGAGCTGGATAAGATCGCGGATAAATTTGCAGAGGGTGATAAAGAGGCTCAACCCAGTGTGACTTATTACCGACCACTGGCAACGGTGGAGTGTCCGGTAGAAATAGGTCGTTATCCTACATCACGTTTTAGTTTGTTGGAATTGACACCGAAAACAGGCCGAAAACATCAATTAAGACGCCATATGGCACATATTCGTCACCCCATTATTGGTGATACAACGCATGGCGATTTACGGCAAAACAGAGGGGTTGCTGCTCATTATCAAACCAGTCGGTTGATGCTTCATGCCAGTTGTCTTGAGTTGAATCATCCTGTTACGGGTGAGAAATTATCGCTTACGGCAAAATGGGATGTATCATGGCAGCGTTTAATACAACAATTTGGCTGGCAAGGTATTATCCCCGATTTGGAATATGATAGTCATTAGCGAAAGCCTTCGTTAACCCTTGTCCAATGGGGGCTACGTTATAAGGATAAAAGCCCGATAGGGTTTTTAATACAGTTGAAATTCTGGCTTGTATATGATCTGACTTTGAATATGCTTCGTGCGGAAACAACAAAAAAGCTAGTACTACAGCCGTACTTACTTTTTTCAACAGAAAAGACACCCACAGAAAAGCTTAATTCATGCGGTTTCTCAGAGTTGTGAGCATCAAGGAAAATGCAACTTTCTGGTATCTACGGCTGTAGTACTAGTATTCGCATATTACGTTAGTATTTAAATAAAAAATGGATTTAAATATTATTTTCGGAAATATTTTTGTTCTATTTGAAAAAAGATGTTTTTTCCATAAAGGTGAATATAACTTTTTGAAAGTTATGAATAAAATAAAATTTTAGAAAGAATAAAAATGTAAATAAATGTAAAGACAGTTTAGTTTTAAACTGAAAAATAATACAAATCCTCTGAACCAAATTGGTCTTTATTATATTAACTATATTAGAGTAGGAAGATGACATATATTAAGGAAATTAAGCTTGAGCAAAGTGAATCTACCGTGATTTTTTATAAAGATCTTCTAGGATAGTTAATTCGTGATAAATCAAAATATTGAAAGTTATAAATGGACAGTGTTATTTATAGCTACGATAACGCAAGCATGTGCGTGTTTTTTTGTTCAAGGGATAGGTTCTATCGCGCCATTGTTGCAACAACAGATGTCGTTATCTGCATTCCAAATTGGGTTACTGGTCTCGTCTGCTCAACTTGCACCATTAGTTGGTTTACTAGTAGTTGGAGAATTACTTGATAGGTTTAATGAAAAGTACGTGGTAAGTATAGGTGTTTTCTTAGTTGGAATGACTCTATGTTTTACCCTATTTTTTGATAACTATTATGCGATTCTCATACTCTTATTTATTCTTGGGATTGGATATAGCTCTGCGCAACCAGGTGGAGCCAAATCCGTTTCTAATTGGTTTCCAAAAAGTCAGTTAGGTTTTGCTATGGGGATTAGACAAGCAGGATTACCTTTAGGAGGGGCTTTAGCGAGTTTAATCCTACCATTTTTGGCAATACGTTTTAATTGGCATTTTGCTTTCTTTGCTAGTGGATGCATTGCTATTTTTGGGGCTACACTCTTTTTTATCTTTTATAAAGATAAAGATCCTAGAGCAAAGCAAGTACGGAACATTAATATTATATCGACTATCCGAAATAAAATATTAATGGTTAAAGAACCTGCGATGTTTAATATTATGTTGTCTGGGGCTTGTTTAACAGCCGTTCAATATAGTGTGGTTATTTATCTAATTTCTTATTTTTATGAAGAGCTAAAAATTTCGCCATCTATAGGTGCAACTTTATTATTTTCAGCTCTTGTCTCTGGGGGTGTAGGAAGAATAGCCTTAGCTGCTTGGAGTGACAGAACAAAAACAAATAGATATTTTCAAGTATTATGTTGCTTATTTTGTTCTTTAATTGGAGTCACGATTTTATTTTTTATTAAAACTGATAGTTATTATTTTTTATTCTCATTAATGATCTTACTTGGTTTCTTTGGAGTAGGTTGGTATGGCCCTTGGGTCGCTTATATAGCAGATACAGCTCCTAAAGATAGGATGGGATTTGCTTTAGGTTTGGCTATGACTGCTAACCAAGTCTCTGTGATTGTTATTGCGCCATTAGTAGGGATATTAAGAGATATTACAGGTAGCTATAATTTAAGTTGGATATTATTGATGCTTTTTACTTTCTTTACTTTACTCAGTACTTACTTTAGAAATAAAAAGGTATTAGCAAGCTAATATAGGGTATGATTATTATATCTTTACTGCTTATTATCAATGCTTTTATAAAAAGCACTTTAGGGTGCTTTTTATCTTTCATAATTACTAAGATAAGCATTTGTAATAGCGTATCTTTCAATTGTGTGGTATCTATATCATCCTCATCACTTGGCATAAAATAAATATTTTCTGTAAGTATATAAATATTTGAATTTTTCAGATGATATAATTGAAGCCCCTTATTGATTGTAGTCTAAAATGATGCAAAATCAGCGTTGAAAACTATGAATGTTTCTTCTATTGAAAAAGGAAGTTAGACTGTATTATTAGTCAGTGCGGTTGATTTTTGTTCGTGTGAAATACCCATCATTATTATGTCTCTTCATTGCGCAATAATTTTTTTAATATAATAATTATGTTGGATTTATTGTTTTTTTAGAGTTAATGGTAAAGTGAAAAATAGTCGAAATAACTATTGAAGAAATTAGTAATATTGTAAATCCAGAAATGATGTCTTCAACGCCAACACCTAAATAAATAGT